>CAISWS010000058.1 GCA_903889265.1 uncultured Bacteroidota bacterium | reverse complement strand
TGACTTTTTTTGTTACTTTTTTGTGTCAAGACAAAAAAGTAAAAGCTTGCAAAATCAACGAAAAGTAATTGGAAAGGTCGTTGATTGCTTGTAGGTATTTACGAATAAAACCTTTAAACCAATGAACAGAAGAAACCGAACCCTCCGCCAATCACCCGCCCTTCGCGAAATGGTGGCCGAAACGCAACTCAGCGCCAGCGACTTCATCGTGCCGCTGTTTGTAACCGAAGGCAAAAACATACATGAGGAAATTTCCTCTATGCCCGATTATCATCGCCTCAGTCTCGATAACCTGAAAAAAGAAGCTAACGAGCTATGGAGCCTCGGAGTAAAAAGCGTGCTTCTGTTTGTCAAGGTGCCCGACAATTTAAAAGACGATGCATGCTCGGAAGCGTTAAATAAAGATGGCTTAATGATGCGCTCTATCAAGGCCATTAAAGAAACACAACCCGATATGTGCGTTATGACCGATGTGGCGCTCGACCCTTTCTCACCTTACGGACATGATGGCTTAGTAAAAAACTTTGAAATACTGAATGACGAAACCCTCAAAGTGTTATCAGCCATGAGCGTTCTGCACGCCGAAGCCGGAGCCGATTTTGTAGCCCCCTCCGATATGATGGATGGCAGGATAGGAACTATCCGGGAAGCATTAGAACAAAACGGTTTCACCAAAACCGGTATCCTTGCATACAGTGCCAAATACGCATCATGCTTCTACGGCCCCTTCCGCGATGCGCTGGATAGTGCCCCAGGCTTTGGCGATAAAAAAACCTACCAGATGGACCCCCGCAACCGTACCGAGGCCATCAAAGAAACCCTGGATGATGTAAACGAAGGCGCTGATATAGTTATGGTAAAACCAGCAGGTGCCTATCTCGATATCATTCGCGAAGTAAAAAACGCAGTTCACGTGCCGGTAGCCGCCTACCAGGTAAGCGGCGAGTATGCTATGATAAAAGCGGCCTCACAAAGAGGCTGGCTTAATGAAAAAGCTGCTATTGCCGAATCACTTACCAGCATAAAAAGGGCTGGCGCAGATTTAATTGCCACTTACTTTGCAAAACAATATTTGAAAAACAGATAACACCCAACATGAAAAACGACATCAGCCGCTCTCTCTTCGAAGTAGCCCGGCAACATATTCCCGGCGGAGTTAACTCGCCGGTTCGCGCCTTCAGGCAGGTAGGGGGCACTCCCATATTTATGAAGCGGGCCGATGGCGCTTATATTTTCGATGAAGACGATAATCAGTATATCGATTACATCAATAGCTGGGGGCCCATGATATTAGGCCACAACCATACACATGTAGTTGAAGCCGTGCAGGCTCAGGTAAAGCGTGCGTTTTCATTCGGCACGCCAACAGCGCTTGAAGTAGCCATGGCTAAACTCATTAAATCCATGGTGCCGAATATTGATATGGTGCGCATGGTAAACAGCGGCACCGAAGCCTGCATGAGCGCCGTACGTGTTGCACGCGGCTTTACAGGCAAAACAAAAATTATCAAGTTCGAAGGACACTATCACGGCCACGCCGACCTCTTCCTGAAAAAAGCAGGCAGCGGTGTTGCAACCTTGGAGATTAAACAGGAAGGCGGCATCCCCACAGCGGTAACCGACGATACTTTAATACTGCCATTTAACGACCCCGCAGCGCTTGAGCAAATGGTAGCCCAATACAAAAATGAATTGGCCGCCATTATTGTTGAACCTGTGGCTGGCAATATGGGCTGCGTGCTGCCACAAGATGGATTTTTACAACTACTGCGCAAACTCTGTACCGATAATAACATCGTATTGATTTTTGATGAGGTAATGACCGGTTTCCGCTTGTCACGTGGCGGCGCACAGGAGCTTTACAACGTATGGGCCGACCTGGTAACCTTCGGCAAAGTAATCGGTGGCGGGTTACCCGTTGGCGCCTTTGGTGGAAGAAAAGATATGATGAGTTGCGTTGCCCCGCTGGGCAATGTTTATCAGGCCGGCACATTAAGCGGTAACCCACTGGCTATGACTGCAGGGTTGGCCACACTTTCGGAATTAAACAATAGCCCCAAAGCCTACCAGGAGCTTGAAACAAAGGGAGCCTTTCTGCGCGATAAAATGCACGAAGTATTTACAAACAAAGGAATAACGCATACCATCAATCAGCTAGGCTCCATGATAAGTGTTCACTTCTGCGAAGGCCCGGTCATGGATTTCCAAACTGCATCCAAAGGCAATAACGATACATTTAAAAAGTTCTTTCATCACCTTTTGGATAATGGCATTTATCTGCCACCATCTGCCTTCGAAAGCTGGTTTTTAAGCATCGCATTGAGCGAAGCTGATATGAATAAAACGATTGCGGCTTGCGAGAGTTTTAATGCATAACGGTTAGCCTTAAAAAGCCATAATCCGAACATTTAGCCACAAAGCTTGTTTTTGGGCTAATATACCTGTCCAAAACCATGATAACTAACCAGTGGTACCTTATTTGTTTTGAAGATGAGCTCAAAAAAGGGCAAATCCTTAAACGTAAAGTTATTGGTGAAGAACTTGTAGTTTTTAAAACCGAAAAGGGTAATGTAGCCGTGCTACAGGACCGGTGCTGCCACCGGAATGTTCATCTTTCGCTTGGATACGTTAAGGGAGAACACATCAAATGCGGTTATCATGGCTGGGAATTTGGCGAAAACGGAAAATGTGAGCATATACCCTCACTTCCTGCGGAAGAGAAAATACCCAAAGCTGCCTGTGTAAAAAGTTACGATGTACAGGTAAAACACAAGGCTGTATGGGCCTATATGGGCGACCCCGAAAAAAAATCCGAAGCCTCGATACCTCCATTTCACGAACTGGATAAATGGCCCATGGTTTATAATTACCATGTGGTTAAAGGCAACATAAAGTTGGTGGCTGAAAGCCTGTTCGATTCGCATCACATTAACCACGTACACCGCAACAGCATTAAAACCCTGATGGGTAATCTCCATAACGAAAAACCGGATTACCACCTTTCGTTTACCGATAAATCACTTGCCGGATGGTACCTGCGCGATAACGAGAACAGCATTTTCGAAAAAGTATACTTTGGATTTGAGGATAAGGTTGAAGCGCATTTTGGTTTCTGGTTTCCACACAGCAGCAAACTTGATTTGCGCTTTCCTGCTCACTTAACCATGCCCTCGCGCCAGATGGTTATTTTTGAACACTTCTATGAGATAGATGAAGGCCACGTAATGATGATTCAGATAACTACCTGGCACCGTATCTTCCAATACAACCCCTGGTTTGCAAAGTGGTTTATGCTCAAAAAAAGCATGAAGATTGTAGAGGAGGATATTGCCTTCCTCGAAAGCAACAAATACTGGCACAGCAAAGAAAAACTCAACGATTTACTGATTAAACCGGATGAACTCACCTTTGAGTTTACCAGATTGTGGAATAAAAACTTAAAAACGAATGCTCCGGAAACTTATCAGAAACAAACTTCAGAATTATAAAATCGCCCTCAATAAACCCGACCCTTCTCTTCCCCTCAATTTAAAAGCAACAAAAAGAGTAGCGGTAATTGGTGGCGGCATTGCAGGCATCAGTGCAGCATGTAATCTCAGCGAAAGAGGATTTGAAGTTCATCTGTTTGAGAAAGAACATTTTCTGGGCGGTAAAGTGGGCAGCTGGCAATTTGAATCAAATGGCGAAACGCTGAGAACCGAGCACGGTTTTCACGGCTTCTTCAGGCAGTATCTTAACCTTCGCAACTTTCTGAAGAAAATAGGTTCGTATAAGCACCTCATCCCCATTGACGACTACACCATTCTTTTCGATAAAAATAAAAAGCAGGGTTTCAAAGGATTAGACAACACCCCGTTACTAAATGTGTTAGGCCTCCGAAAATTTGGCATCGTAAACTGGAAAACATTTCTTAATCCGTTGGGCATACCGTTCATAAATCTTTTGCGGTTCGACTTTAAAAGCACTTTCAAAAACTTCGATGCCGAAAGCTTTGCCTCCTTCGCCAGCCGCACGCGCATGAATGATAAAATGCGACTGGTTTTCAATTCCTTCTCGCGTGCTTTTTTTGCCGAGCCGGAAGACATGTCCATGGCCGAATTAATTAAAAGCTTTCACTTCTATTTTTTAAGTAATGAAGATGGCCTGCTGTACGATGTTTTGGATAGCGATTTTCAAAACAGCTTTATTGGCTACTGCGAGAAATTCCTGAAAAAAAATAAGGCTAAAATAAATTACTCAACACCGGTTACTTCTTTGCAAAAAACGGGTAATTACTTCGTGGTTAATGGAGAAAGCTTCGATTACTGCGTATTATGTACAGACGTAAAACACACTAAAAGGCTTATAGCGCATGCAACAGGTTTTGAAGCGTATTCCAGCACACTGCACAAACTAACTTCTTTAAAACAATCAGGGCGATATGCCGTTTTGCGCCTCTGGACCGACCGTTTCGAAGCCGACCCAACGCTCCCCTTTTTCATTTTCACCGACCGGCTTAAATGCCTGGATAGTGTTACACTCTACCACAAAATGGAAAAGGAATCCGCCACATGGAGTAAAGAACATAATGGAGGAATTTTCGAATTACATTCCTACTCCGTACCCAAAGATCTGATAACAGACCAGGAAGTTAAAGAACATTTATTGAGCGAACTGTATCACTATTTTCCTGAGTTACAGGGAATGAAGTTTGTGCACCAATACTTTCAGCACCGCGATGATTTTCCGGGCTTCCACACCAACCAATACGCCAACAGGCCGGAAGTTGCAACCGATGTGCCCGGCTTTTATCTTGCCGGCGATTGGGTAAAAATGAATAACTGCAGTATGCTTATGGAGGCTGCATATACCTCGGGCGCAATAGCTGCCAATTATATTTTGGAAAGAGAGGGTTTGCAGCAAAACGCACTGGAAAGCGTACCGCTTAAAGGCATCCTGGCCTAACTCTTTTTTACCGCTATTACCGAATGTAAAATCGGCTTCCTCCAGCTTGCATGGGCTTGGGTGGTCGCAGCTTCAAACCCAGTATTTTCAAGCAGGGTCTTTATCTGTCCGGGGGTTAAAAAAGTAAGCACACTCTTTACCAGGTACGTATATATATCCGAGCTACCTGTCATAACCGTGCAAAATGGCACTATAAAACCATACCCCAATATCGCCCAGTAAGCCCTGGCAAAAAAATTATCCGCCAGTGAATAATCATGAATACATATTTTTCCTCCCGGTTTCAAAACACGGTGAATGCCTTTAATTGCCATTTCATAATTCGGCATGTTACGCAGGCCATAAGCCATATAAACTGCGTCAAAAGTATTGTCCGCAAAGTCAAGGTGCATGGCATCTTTCAATATAAAAGTTGCTTTGCCATTTTTTATACCGCCGGAAAGTTTCCTGGTTGCTTCCAACAGCATTCCTTCCGAATTATCAACGCCGGTAACCGTGCCATTGGGTAAAAATTTCAGGCAGGCCATCGTGGACTTCCCCGTTCCGCAACATAAGTCAAGTAGTTTTTCGTCACCCCGTAAATTCATTCTCCGGGCACTGGCATCCAGGTCATCCTGGTAGCCCTGGCTCATCTTTGTAGCTATATCATATCTCCGCGATATCTTATTAAACTCCTTCGGAACAAAAGCCTTATTCTCAATCAGTGCAGCAGTAGCCATAACCAGGTTTTAATGCTAAAAACAATGGGGGGTAACAATTGTTCTGACCTGCCCGCACAATAGGTAGCCACAGTTCTTTAATGTGTCGTTTTTCCGCCAAAACCTATTGGTAATTATTTAACTACCACAAAAGATTTAACATCCATTTCCTGTCCGCGGTAAACTTTAAGGTAGTACAATCCTGTAGCGTATTTATTTACATCCAATAAATATTTACCGGTAGTAATTTCCCCGTCGGTTATTTTATTGCCCAACACATCATATACCACAAACGCAGCAGGTACTGATTCGGCCTCCATGCTAATGGTTAAATTGCTGTTGGCAGGGTTCGGATAGATACTCCAGTTAAAAGGGGTAATTATATCAACACCTTCGCAAATCTCTACCTTAATAGAGGCCGTTGCAGAGGCAGAGCAGTTGTTTCCATCTGTGTAAGCATAGGTAATATTAAAATTACCCTGGCCCGCTGTTGAAGGATTAAATATACCGCCGCTAACCGCCGTACCGCTATATGCCCCGCCCGTTGGCGAACCTCCTGTAATAGTCAGCGGGCTTGCGTGCAGGCAAATAGTATCTGCGGGTAATGTAAAACTTACCGAAGGCAACGGATTAACCGTTACAGTAACAGGTGCACTTACCGCGCTACAGTTATTGCTGTTGGTAACAGTTACTTTATAATTAGCGCTGGTTGACACAACAATGTTTTGCGATGTTGAACTATTGCTCCATAAATAGGTTGAGCCGCCTGCAGCACTCAATCTAACGCTGTCACCAGCGCAGAAAGCTGCTGTGCCCGGCGTAACCGTAGCCGTCGGGTTAGTGTTTACAGTTACTGTAGTTGCTGATGAAACGGCACTACAATTATTGCTGTTGGTTATGGTTACCAGGTAATTGCCACTTGCATGCACAATAATACTTTGTGCGGTAGATTGGTTACTCCAGGCATATGTATCTCCGGCAACGGCGTTTAAAATAACACTGTCCCCCTCGCAAAATACAGTCGGTCCATTGGCGCTAATCGTACTGTCGCTTGCCACAAAAATCGCATTCACTTTTCCGGGTAGCAAGGTGCTGTTGAGCGAATTAAAGCTGGTATCAACAAATTCCGAAGCGGTAGGCCCGTTCAGGAAAGTAACGGTTGTGCCGGTGCATATGCCGGAAGCCACCTTAAACCGGATGGCAAAAAATTCAGAATCATTACTGATACTATTACCGGTTAAAGTCGGGTCATTCCAGGCAAAAGCAATGTAACCGCTTAACGCATTTGAGGTACCAAAGTCCGTACCGTTAAGGCCGCTTAATCCAAAATCCTCCACATCAACAAATTGAAGCTTTGAGGTATCAAATCCTATGGTGCCCTGTGCCGATACCATCATTGCAAAATTAATTGCCCTCATATCAACTACCACCTGCTGGCCATCGTTTCCGCTTACTGTATCCATATACAAAACAACGTTGGCAGCAGCAGCATTTACCGTTACAGCTACCGTTGCCGCCAGGCTGTGGCACCCGTTTAAAGTAGCAATTACCTGGTAAGTACCGGTCATAGCCAGTGTGGCATTGAAGATCGATGGGTTTTGCAGGGCCGAACCATAACCAGCCGGGCCACTCCATTGATACCTGGCACCATTTGTGGAACTGGCCGTAAGGCTAATTGTACCGCCAACCGTTACAGGCGAGTTGCTTCCTGCTACAGGTAACACCGGAACCGGATTTACTGTAACACCAGTTTTATTACTTGTTACAGAGGTTGGGTTTGCACAACCGGCGCTTGAGGTCAATACTACCCAAACCGAATCGCCCGGGTTCAGGGTATTGTCCCCATACGCCACGCTGTTGCTACTAACATTAGTGCCGTTCTTCACCCACTGATAAACAGGTGTAATTCCACCATTTACAGGTGTGGCAGTAAATGTAACGGTAGCGCCGGCGCATATTGTTGCAGGGCTGGCGCTTACCGTTACCACAGGCAATACCGTAGTACTAACAGTAATAAGTACCTTGTTACTGGCAGCAGAAGCCGGGCTGGCACAACCCACACTTGAAACCATCGTAACCCAAACAGAATCATTATTGTTTAAGCCATTATCACTGTAAGTTGCACTATTGGTGCCCACATTATTACCGTTCTTCTGCCATTGATAAGCTGGTGTAAGCCCCCCGTTGCTTGGGATAGCAGTAAACAACACATTGCTGCCGGTGCATATAGTTGTCTGGCTGGCACTTATACTTACCGAAGGCACCACACTGGTGCTTACGGTAATATGCGTAACGTTACTTACAGCAGTTGCCGGGCTGGCACAAGTGGCATTTGAAGTAAGTACCACCCAAACCGAATCGTTATTACTCAGCGAATTATCTGTATAAACCGCATTGTTGGTTCCTGTGTTGTTGCCATTCTTTTTCCATTGATATACCGGGGCTGTTCCACCATTAGCAGGGGTTGCGGTGAAGGTTACACCGGTACCCGTACAAATAGTAGTCTGGCTTGCAACTACAGTTACTAAAGGAACAACATTTGTGTTAACCGTAACATAGGTAACATTGCTCACAGCGCTGGCCGGGCTTGCACAACCCGAGCTTGAAGTTAACACCACCCAAACCGAATCGTTATTACTTAAAGAATTATCACTGTAAACCGAACTATCTGTACCTACACTGTTACCATTCTTCTTCCACTGGTAAGCCGGGGCCACGCCCCCGTTGGTTGGGGTAGCTGTAAATACAACCGTACTACCGGCACACACTGTAGTCTGGCTGGCACTTACAATTACCGATGGGGCAACTATAGGGCTTATAGTAATATGCTCCACATTGCTTTTCGCCATCACCGGACTTGCGCACGATGAACTGGAAGTTAACACCACCCAAACCGAATCGTTATTGTTTAGTGAGTTGCTGCTGAAAACCACGCTATCCGTACCCGCGTTACCGCCATTCCTTTTCCATTGGTAACCGGGAGCCGCTCCTCCGTTGGTTGGCGTAGCCGTAAACACAACCGTAGTACCGGGACATACAGTTGTTTGACTTGCGTTTACAACTATGGAAGGAACAACAGTGCCAGCTACATGTACTGTATCTGAAGCCAGTGCGCTGCATCCGTTAGCATTAGTAACTGTCACCTTATAAACAGTGGTATTGGCAGGGTTAACCGTTATGGAATTAGTAGTGGCTCCGGTGCTCCAGTTGTACGATGCACCGCTGCCGGCAGTTAACGTAGTGCTTTGCGTACTGCAAACAACCGGCCCAACAGGGCTAACCGTGGCCACAGTGCTTCCGCCGGTAGGCACAACCATGCCGGGATAAAGCGCATAGCTTATCGGGCTAAAAGATGTATCTACAAACTCTAGCGAAGTTGGCGTATTTAAAAAACTAACAGGTGTTTTGTTACAGGCCCCTGCAGCTATGGTAAAGCGCATGGCAAAAAACTCCGAGTCGGTTGCGATGGTGGTTCCGCTCAAGGTCTGGTCTGTCCACGAAAAAGTAATATAACCATTCGCAGCACCGCCGGTGCCAAAGTTCGAGCTTATTAAACTGGCAGTGCCAAATTGTTCAACATCTGTAAATTGTAATTCTGAAGTATCAAATCCAATAGTTCCCTGTGCCGATAACATCATGGTAAAATCCCTTGTTCTTACATGCACTACTGCCTGTTGTCCTGCTACAGCTGTAACTGTATCCATAAACAAAACAAAACTTCCAACCGGGTTATTTACAGTTACTGTTACTGACGAAGCCAGACTATTACATCCGTTCACGGTTGCTATTACCTGGTAAGTACCACTGTTACTAAGTGTAGCGCCGTTTATACCCGGATTTTGCTGCGTTGATGTATAGCCGTTCGGCCCGCTCCATTGGTAGGTGGCGTTGTTTATATTTCCGGCAGTAAGGTTAATCGTTCCACCGGTTGTTACGGGCGAGTTGCTTCCCGCGCCGGGTGCAGATGGTATCGGGTTAACTGTCATTTTTTCTTTGTTACTTGTGGCAGTAGCCGGGCTTGCACAACTTAAACCTGATGTAAGCACCACCCAAACCGAATCATTATTGTTTAAGCCATTATCACTATAAGTAGCGCTACTGGTGCCAACATTGCTGCCGTTCTTTTTCCATTGATAGGTTGGAGTAAGGCCGCCATTTGTTGGGGTAGCGGTAAACGTTACATTAGTATTGGCACAAAGGATTGTCTGGCTTGCATTAATACTTACAGAAGGCACTACCCCTGTGTTTATAGTAATATGTGTAACATTACTCTTAGCGGTATCCGGACTGGCACAGGTAGAACTCGAAGTTAAAACCACCCAAACGGAATCGTTATTATTTAGCGAGTTATCGCTGTAGCCGGCATTGTTGGTGCCAACATTAACTCCGTTCTTTTCCCATTGATAAGTCGGGGCACCGCCTCCGTTGGCTGGTGTGGCAGTAAATATTACATTGGTGCCTGTGCAGATGGTGGTTTGGCTGGCATTTACACTTACAGTGGGCACAACATTGGTTCCCACAATTACAGTGTCTGATGCCTGGGCACTGCACCCGTTGTTATTAGTAACTGTAACCGTATAAATTGTGGTGCTGGCTGGGCCAACATGTACGGTATCTGTCAAACTACTATCGCTCCATGTAAAACCAGTACCACCACTTGCGGTTAAAACAACATTCTGTCCGCTGCAGGTTGATGGATTAACCGGCGAAATAGTGGCTATTATCCCCGCGCCGGTAGGCTTTACCATGCCATTGTATACCATAAAAGCAATGGTGTTAAAAGAAGTATCAACAAATTCCAACGTTGTAGGCGAGTTCAAAAAGCTCACAGCTGTATTTCGGCAGGCACCAGCCTGAACGGCAAAACGGATAGCAAAAAATTCCGAGTCGTTGGCTATCGTAGTTCCGCTTAATGTGGGATCAGTCCATGAAAAACTGATATTCCCGTTAGCGGCACTACCCGTTCCAAAATTTGAACTTGTAAGACTACCTATGCCAAATTGTTCAACATCTACAAAATGCAATTCTGAGGTATCAAAACCAACTGCCCCCTGTGCAGATAACATCATTACAAATCCTTCAGGCCTTACATGCACCACTACCTGCTGGCCTGCTGCACCGGTAACAGTATCCATAAATAACACAAACCCGGTAACCGGGTTATTAACCGTTACTGTAACCGATGATGCCAGGCTGTTGCATCCATTAACCGTTGCTATTACCTGGTAAGTACCGGTGTTGCTTGTTGTTGCACCGGTTATAGCCGGGTTTTGTTGCGTTGAACTATAGCCGTTCGGCCCACTCCATATGTAGGTGGCGTTGCTTATATTTCCGGCGGTAAGGTTAATAGTCCCACCACTTGTTACCGGTGAGTTGCTTCCTGCAACCGGCGCGGTTGGAATCGGGTTAACCGTCATTTTCGTTTTAAGGCTAGTCGCAGTTATGGGGATGGCACAAATTAAACTTGATGTAAGTACTACCCAAACTGAATCGTTATTATTCAAGCCGTTATCAATGTATACTGCACTGTTAGTGCCCACATTGTTACCATTTTTTTTCCATTGATAATTTGGTGTTGGTCCGCCATTGGTTGGGGTGGCTGTAAATGTTACACTGGCACTTCCGCAAATGCTGGTCTGGCTTGCATGAACGCTTACTGCAGGCACCACCCCCGAGCTGACAGCAATATGGGTCACATTACTCTTCGCACTATCCGGGCTTGCGCATGTTGAGCTGGATGTTAACACCACCCAAACCGAATCATTATTATTTAATGCGTTGTTGCTATAACCGGCACTGTTGGTGCCCACATTAATCCCGTTTTTCTTCCATTGATATGCCGGAGTATTGCCCCCATTAGTTGGCGTAGCTGTAAATATTACGTTAGTACCTGAGCAGATTGTTGTTTGGCTTGCATTAACATTTACCGTTGGTGCAACACTGGTTGACACCACTACGGTATCCGATGCCTGGGCACTGCACCCGTTTGAATTTGTAGCCGTTACCGTGTATACAGCAGTAGCACCAGGGCTTACATGTATGGTATCAGTTATTGACCCGGTACTCCATAAAAAGTTACTGGCACCGCTGGCGGTTAAAGTAACGTTTTGTCCGCTGCAGATAGATGGGTTAAGAGGTGATACAGATGCCGCAATACTTAACCCGGTTGGTATAACCAAACCTGGAAAAAGAGTATCGGGTATTTGGTTAAACGAAGTGTCAACGTATTGTTGTGGTGTGGGCGAATTCAGAAAAGAAACTGCTGTATTCTGGCAGGCCGTATTTTTTACTAAAAACCGTATGGCAAAAAACTCCGTGTCGTTCGCTATAGTAGTGCCTAACAGGGTTTGGTCGGTCCACGAAAAAGTAATATACCCGCTGGCAGCATGACTGGTGCCAAAGTTCGATGTAATCAGGCTCGCCGTTCCAAATTGCTCCACGTCCACAAAACTAAGCTCAGAAGTATCAAAGCCAATCGTTCCCTGCGCGGCCAGCATCATGATAAAATCCCAGGCCTTTACATTCACCACCACCTGCTGCCCTATGGGAATAGTTACCGTATCCATAGATAAAGCAACTGTATTGGAAGCCATCACCCCGGAGCTATCAGCCGCCAGTAGTATTATAGCCGCAATCAGTATTTTAAAAAATCTGAATGTCTTTATCGCGTAATAATGTTGCATATTTTAAGGGAGTTTGCTTCTGTTATTCTTTGTTATCTGATATTGTTTGTGTATTAAAACTACAAAAAGTATAGCCTGTTTCAGCATTAATTATACCGCTGAATATAATTTATTTGTTAACGCAATAAGGCTCCGGTTTAAAAGAAATTGCCGGTTTGTTGCTGTATCAATCTTCTCTGGCTTAATATAGGCCTGGTTTTAAAATGCAAGTACAAAAGTCGCCCCCTTTTGGAATAAAGGGGACGACACTTTTTTAAATTAACGACGCAGATGCCTGAGTTTACGGTAATTATTTAGTTGTATTTGCAATGCGCAAAGTGGTAATATAATCACCGGTGCTAAAGCGGACAAAATATAATCCCGAGCTCCAGTTATTGCCAATTTCTATCTGGTGTTTACCTGCACCGTAGTTGCCATCGTAGGTAGTAACCAGCTGTCCAAGTTCATTGTAAATCTCAATCTTCACATCACCGGCATTATACAATTCAAACGATAACTGGGTATGTTCAGTAAACGGATTTGGCATTACCGCAACACCCGGGTCTTTAATTCCACTGATGCTGTTAACCGCCGTAGCTGAAGTAATTTTAACCGCACCGTTATTTACGTTAAAGCCAAGTTCGTTCAGGTCGTTGTCTACAATTTCAATTGCAGTAATTTTCGATACAATCGCCATTGGGCTGGTTTCTCCGGGTTGGCCGGTTACTTTAAATGCTATATAGAACAGAACGCTGTCATCTGCAATAGTTGTTGATGCATAGTTAGGGTCTGTCCATTGTATGCTCAGTAAACCAGCACTGGTTTTGCTTTCGCCATAGCTAACAGTAAGGGCGCCACTTGTGCTGTCAACCGAACTGAATTTAAGTATCGATGGATCCCACTCCATCGTAAACTGCATACCGCTTATCTGCTTAAAGTTGCTTGCCTTGATAGGTACTGATATCTCTCCACCAGGCAACGCAGTCATTTCAGGTGTCATCAGGTTTACAGTATTACTACTCTGAAGTGATTTTACCAACGGGTTCCACGAATCGTTCACATCACCCAGTTTTATTCCTATAAAGTTCTGGTTATTCTGTTGTGTCACACTTGAATAAGAAAGCGAAGTCGGGAATGGGAACGGATTCAAAGGATTGCTGAAAGTATAACTTGCAGGAACAAAAGCCCATAGTTTACCACCAGGGAAAGAAGTAATATTACCTAATATAAGCGCCCTGATATACAACAGGTCAAGCGAAGTAACCGTTCCTGAACTGTTCACATCGGCAGCTATTATTTTGTAAGGTGTATTTAAAAGTGTGGTGCCCAGAATATGGCGCTGTACAAGCAGATAATCAAGCGTAGTAATACCGTTGGTTACTGTGCTGTCGTTACTCTTGGTTGGTGTAACCGTATAGCTGCTGCCCGGTAACAGGTTAAACGAGTATTTGCCTGATGTATCGGTTACATCTGTATAAGTCGGGGTTCCGCTGGCGGTTACTGTAGTGCCCTGCACACCGTAACCTAGTTCTGATTCAATCTTGCCAGAGATAGTATCATTGCCATTAATAATAACCTCGCCCGGGTTCAAAACGTAGTTGATAGTATTAACCGAAGTGTCTACAAACTCAGATTGTGCTAGTGTGTTTGTAAAGGTCAGTGGGGTACTGGAACCCAAAGCTCCGCGAACATTAAACAATAGCGCAAAGAATGTGCTGTCGTTTGGCAAGCTAACACCGGCCAGGTTCGGGTCAGACCATGTGAATACTATGTTTCCGTTTACAGCCTGTGTTGTTCCAAAATTACCCGAGGTTAAAGTATTTATTCCGTATTGCTGTGTCTGTACAAATTGCAATTTGGCAGTATCAAAGTGAATAGTTGATTGCGCCGATAGCATCATGGTAAAGTTAAGCACCCTAACCAGCACCACTGCCTGCGAGCCAGGATTTACACTAACCGTATCCATAAACAAGGTAAAGGCGTTAATAGCAACATTTGTTGCTGCCGCTAAGCTGCTGCAACCGTTAACCAGTGCTACCACAGTATAAACACCCGCATTGGCGGTTGTTGCACTGCTTATTACCGGATTTTGCTGTGTAGAAGTAAAGCCGTTTGGCCCGGTCCACTGATAGCTTGCACCGGCAATTGTGGTAGCGGTTAAATCGATAGGATGGCCTATAACTATTGGCGAATTGTTTCCGGCAACCGGTGCAGAAGGCCGGGGGGTTACACTTACAAACGTGGTTCCACTGGCGGTACAACCGTTGCTGTTGGTTACAGTTACATTATAAGTAGTAAACGCAGTCGGACTTACAGTAATTGAAGATGTAGTACTGCCCTGGCTCCACAAGTAACCCGAAATAGTTCCGCTGCCCGGTGTGGCACTTGCTGCAACCACAACACTTGATCCGTTACAAATAGAAGAATCAGCAGCATACGCATAAACCGAAGGTGCCGCATTAACTGTAATAACTATTGAATTTGAACTTGAAACACCACATGAGCCGGTTTGCACACAATGGTATGTATTATTTGCGGTTATAGCCCCCGGAGCATAAGTGCTGGCCGTGGCGCCGGTAATACTGCCTGCAGCGTTATACCACTGGTAAGTATAACTTCCGCTTCCTCCGGCCGCCAGTGCAGTAAAGGTGCCTGGTGAACCACCAGCACATACTGGACTGGTTCCTCCACTCACAGTTAAAGTTGAAGCCGGATATACCGTAATAGCTGTTGTAGCTGTAAATACAGTACCACATGAGCCACTGGTTATAGCGCAATAATATGAATTGTTGGCAGTTAATGACGCCACCGCATAAGTGCTTGCTGTAGCCCCTGAAATAGCTCCACTGCTATTATACCACTGATAAGTATAAGCGCCGGTAGCACCAGCGCCGGTAGCAGTTAAAGTTCCCGGAGAAGAGTTATAGCAAATTGGCGATGAACCACCGCTGATAGCAGCACTTAAATTAGCATAAACTGCAATTGTTTTTGTAGCAGAGGTTGCCGAACCACAGGTACTTGCAGTTACTATACAGTAATATGAATTGCTGGCTGTTAAAGCCGGAACTGCATAAGTAGTAGATGTAGCACCTGCAATAGTGCCCGAAGAATTATACCACTGATAAGTATAAGTGCCAATGCCACCTGTTGCCGAAACGCTGAGTGTACCGGCAGATGTGCTATAGCAAATTGGTGTACTTCCGCCGGTAAGGGTTGCAGTAAGCGTTCCGTTTACAGTAATAGTTGAACTGGCTGTGGCAGAGCAACCCGGGCTGCTTGTACCCGTTACAATATAGGTGCCGGTGCTACTTGGGTTAAGGTTCAGGCTGGCGGTTGTAGCACCATTGCTCCATTGATAGGAACTTCCGCCACTTGCAGTAAGTGTAACCGCCTGTCCTGCACATACAGTTGTGCTTGCAGGTGTAACGGTTATTGAGGGCGGTGTGGAACAAGAGCCCACAACAACCTTATAGTCCTCAACCTGGCCAACTATGCCGGTATCGCAAGGCGAGCCATAAGCTCCGTTTTTAACCTCCACACGCATAATGGTACTTCCGGTTAATGCACCTGCAGGCACTGTTATACTTAAAGGAGATAGGTTAGTAATACCATTGGTTACGTTGGTTGCCGAACCCAACAGGTATTGTTCTGTAGAGTCAAATACCCCGTTTTCGTTCCAGTCAATCCATACTTTAGCATATACCGTATTGGCCCCGCCCGAATTTACACTTACCGAAAGGCTGTAAACATTACTTGGCGAAACTGCGGTTGATAAGCTGCCTGAATAGTCCACATAACCGGCGCTCCTGGTAAGGTTGGTAAAGTTGATGGTATTAAATGTAACATTTGTAATGGCAGCTGTTGCTGTCGCTGATCCATATTGCGAGCAGTAACATGCGCCGGATGCAGTGGTGGTAACCGTCTGCACGGCAGAGTTGCTGCTTATAAAACATCCGTTGGTTGACCGTACCCTGTAATAATAGGTAGATCCCACGCTAAGCCCCCCTATGGTAACGGCGCTTGCATTACCTACGTTTACGCCATTATAACCTGATAGGAACGTTGCAAATGTTGCCGATGTTGAAACATCAATAATGTAAGAGCTTGCACCCGAAGCCGCAGCCCAGTTGGCAGTAAATGAACTACAGGCCACATTGGTTGCCGCTGCTGAAACCGGCACAGCAGAAGATGCAGTAGTAACCCCAACCGCGTTCGAACTGGCACTTACCCCGCATGCATTTTCAGCCCTTACCCTGTAGTAATACGTAACCCCGGCGGTTAATCCTGTTATTGGTTCAGATGAAGTATATCCGGCATTCACATTGTTCCAGCTACTCAGAATATTTGAGAAGCCAGCGTCTGTTGCAACATCAATCCTGTAATCCAATACTGAACTGGTTGAGCCTAAACCCCAATTGGCTGTAAAGCCAGTGCAGGTTAAAGCCGACCCGGCAGAAATGGTTGGCGCTGCAGGAACTCCGCTGTAAATAATGGCAGTTACCCACCACCGGCCACCTTCGCAACCTGTTACAGTGTTAAATTTGGTTACATAATACGTGGTGTTAGCTGATAATGATGGCGTGGTATAAGTAGCCCCGCCGCTTTGCACCAGGGTACCCCCGGTTACAGCTGTATACCAGTTGTAGTTTTCGTTGGTTCCGGCACCGGTAGCACTTAATGTTACCGAACCAGCGCCGCAACGCGATGCACTCACAGTAACCGGTAAAGCAGGTAAACTGTTTACTGTTATGGTAGCCGATGCACTGGCAGTACAACCTGCGGCATTGGTTGCTGTAATAGAATAAGTTGTGGTAACCGCAGGGCTTAAAGTCTGAACAACCGTGTTGCTGCCAAAATTCCATATATAACTGGTACCTCCGGTTGCTGTAAGCGTGGCAGAGCTGCCTGCGCAGATAGTGGCCGATGCCGGGCTGATTGCCGCCGCAGGCAGGGCATTAACCGTAACCGTTGCCGTTGCAGAGCTTGTTAAACATCCGGTAGCTGATGGTGGAGTAACAGTTACCGTATAAGTAGTAGTGGTTGTAGGATTTTCTGCAATTGTTGCAGTTGTATCACCTGTACTCCAAAGATAATGCGAGCCGGTGCCCATAGTGGCACCCAAAGTAACTGCACTTCCTGCGCAAATGGTGGTATAAGTTTGAGTAATAACCGCATGCCCGTAAACGGTGATAGTAGATGTAGCAGTGCCGGTACAACCATTTGCGGTGCCCGTTACTGTATATGTGGTGGTATTAACCGGTGTTACTGAAATAGAAGCAGTAGTCGCTCCCGTACTCCAAACATAAGTGGATGCCCCGCTGGCGGTTAGTGTTACAGTTGCCCCGCTGCACGATACGCCATTTGAAGGGCTTGTTGCTACCGTTACAACCGTTGGCGTTGTGGTAACAGTAGCCTGGGTTGAATCAACCCCTGCGCAACCGTAGCTGTTTGTTGCAGTTACTCGGTAGGTAGTAGTGGTTGTTGGGGCCACTGTTATAGACTGCGAGGTTGCTCCGGTACTCCATCCGTATGAAGTACCGCCGTTGGCGGTTAACACAACCGCACTGCCCGGGCAAGATGACGCCGACCCGGGGCTTACAGTTGCCGGGCCATATACCGGAATCGAAGCTGTAGTTGTAGCGCTGCAACCGTTGCTGCCGGTTGCTGTTACCGTATAACTGGTAGTAACTGTAGGGTGATTAACGATGGCCGCCGTGGTGGCCCCGGTGCTCCACAAATAAGCCACGCCCCCACTTGCTGTTATAGTATCTGTACCTCCTGAGCAAACATGGCCCAATCCGGTATTTATTCCTATAGATGGTAATGAGTTTACAGTTACCGTAACACTGGCAGAGTTTGAGCAACCTCCGCCATTACCCAACACCGAATAAATGGTTGTGCTGGTGGGGTTAACCGTTATGGAGCTGGTGGTAGCACCATTGCTCCAGGTATAAGTTGAAGCAGAACCCGATGCAGTTAAAGTAACTGCCGCACCGGGACACGTTGCCGGACTAGCCGGGCTTATTGAAACCGATGGTAAAGCTGCCGCAGTTATTAAAGCCGTTGCACTGGCACTGCAACCAACTGAATCGGTAGCTGTAACAGTATAGGAGGTACTAACGGTAGGCGTTGCGCTTATAACTGAAGAAGTTTGGCCTGTGCTCCAGAGATAGCTTATCGCACCTGCTGCTGCAGTTAGGGATACAGAACTGCCTGAACAAACGGTAGCGGTTGACGGCGAAACAGAAGTAGTAAAGCCGCCGGGGCATTGCGCAAACGATGCGAGGCAAAGAAACTGGATGGCTACCGCAAAAAACAGTTTCTTAAAGTGGATGTTTAACATAAACATTAGTTTAATTATAAAGTTAAAATGGTTCAGCGACAGGGGGGCACCCTGAAAAGTTAATAAAAAACGCAATCCGTCCATTTATGACAACCATCCGGAGGGGAAAGTTGCATTTAAGACCAAAATTGCAACACTAAAAAAAATTAAACGGCTTAATCGTTTCGCTGACACAAGAGGTTAAGCACTTTCGATAGGCTCTTACTACAATACAAGTGTAATAGTAAACAATAGTTTTCAAATATTCATCTATTACAAACAAAAAAAATTTAAGAAAAATCACTTCGCCCCGTTCTGTTGGTTTTTTTGCCACCTTTTTAATTATATATTTTGGCAAAACCGTCCGTTACCCCTTGTTTTAAGCCAAAAGTGTGGAAACATGTGCCGGCACTTTAAGATATGTTGATGAAGATTTAACAGTGAGAGGGGTCTGGAAGTTACCCTCCAAAGAGCTTTGAAAAAACAGGATAGTAGCAATCAATATTATCCAGGGCCTGTGTAGGTGATAACTACTTAATAACGTAATTACAAAGGCCACGCAGTACCACCCTTTTCGTTGCTGGTGTTCGCCTTTAACCGCCGCCATTCGTTTTGCAGTTGCTGCAGGTTTCTGGCGGCTTCATTGGTTTTTTGTTCTATGCTTTTAAACCCGCCAACAAGCCTGGTTAATACGGGTATTAGCTTTGCAAATTCAGGCGCCCCGTCAGCCGGGTTTTGGTTGCGCTCGTTTAATCTGAATACATTTTTTATATAACGGCCGCTTTCGGCTTGCAGGCCCTGGTACTCTTCAAATACCTTGTTGGCATCAGCGGCAAAAGCCTGAAAGTTTTTTGCAAAACCAAACAGCGCCTGAAATGAGGTCCCTTCTGTAGTGCCCACTGCACCTGATAACTTCTCTACATACTTGTCTATTTCGGGCGTGGCTTCCTGTATAAATTTTTGTGGTAATGGGTAAAAGTCCATAACATGCTTATACACCCTCATATAGGTTTTACTGAAATCCCGGTGCAGGCTTTCGTATTGTGCATATTCTTCTCCCGGTGTCATGTTGTATTTGTTTTCACTTTCATTTTACTGTATTTCATGCCACGATGTTTGGTTTTCAGCCCGGTATCAAACAGAACTCCCCTTGTTTAAAATAGGCCTATTCGCAAAATACCGAAAATGCCTTTCATCATTTTTCATTACCCGTTTGTTAACTCTGTTTTTTCTCCGGGCAATACCTGTATTTTGGGTATTTTCCGAAGAAGTCTGATATTTTTTCCTGCACCAAAAGCGGCTATTGTATGTTGCATCAGTACAGTCACGTTTAACCAGTTGATAAAAGCACAAAGGCAATTCAGGCTTATAGTTTCATTAACCGTATCTTTAATGAACATAAAATAACGAGTTGCCCCCGTATGAGAAGATTTCTGCCCTTTCTGATACTTACATTGGTTACCTGCGTTTGTTTGAAGGCACAGCTGGCTATTAGCAGCACCAACTGCCTGTGCAATGGTTCTTGCAATGGCTCCGCACAGGTAATTAACCCGGGCGCAGGCATATATCATTATTTATGGAGCACCGGCGATACCACAACCGGCATTTCCAACCTCTGCGCAGCAAACTATCAGTGTACCATAAGCGATAGCGCTTACATGGCAATTGACACTTTGAATGTAACCATACAACAACCCGCCCTGCTGGCCATCTCACCTTTAAGTATAACCAATGTACCTTGCTATGGCCGTAATAACGGATATGTAAGGTTCAATGCCACCGGTGGTACAGGCACACAGTACGGCTTTATATGGTCCACTGGTTACCAGGGTAATTTAAAAGACAGCACGCTCTTTAACCTTGTAGCCGGCAACTACACTATAACTATTACTGATGTAAATAACTGCACGGCCAGTACCAACTTTAGTATAACCCAGCCACCTGCCATCATCACGTCGGTACAAGCCGATAGTACGTCATCGTGCGGGGCATGCGATGGTTCTGCTATTGCCACGGCTTCCGGCGGTGTCTCTGCAACCTTTAAATACCGCTGGTCTAACGGAGCTACTAATGCGGGCATTTTAAATCTTTGCCCTGGAGCTTATAACTTAACGGTTACCGATACCACCGGATGCTCTGCTGTAGCGTCAGCCAATGTATACCCACGTCAAAGTTCTTTAACCGTTTCGTTTAGTACTGTAACTAACATTAGCTGCCAGCATGCTGCAGGCTTTTTATTTGCCTCCCCTTCAGGAAACAATGGCCCTGTTCATTATGTATGGAGTACGGGCTCAACGGCACCCGATATTTTCAATCTTCCTGTGGGCATTTACCAGGTAAGCGTAACCGATTCGGCCGGTTGCTTTGCGGTTGCCACTGATACTATTCAAAACCTGGGCATATCCATTAATACCCTGGTCCGCCAGGATTTCAGCTGCGAAATAAACCGGGGCGTAATTGTAATTGCACCTGGCCAGGGCAGCCCTCCGTATACCGCACATTGGAGTACAGCAACCACCGGCGACACTTTAGCCGGCCTGCTGGCCGGTTCATATACTGTTACCGTTACCGACCATGCAAACTGCTCGGCAAGCAAAACTTACAATATTTCGCAAATAAATAATGCAGTTACCCAACAAACAACTGGCCTTAGTGTAAGCTGCAAAAATATCAGTAATGGCAGCGCTTTTGTTATGCTGTCAGGCGGGTTAGCGCCTTACACCTACCGGTGGAATACTACACCCGCACAAACAACTGATACTGCTACCGGGCTGGCAACCGGCAGCTATACAGTAAAAGTTACCGATGCATTTGGATGCACTATTTCTGATAATGTAATCATTGATAGCAGTTACCACCAGGTCACAACAACTGTAACCATCGGCAATTGCGATAGTATAGGATCTGCCACCGCAAATATAACTACGGGCATTCCGCCTTATACCTACTTGTGGGGCAGCCAGCCACCCCAAATTACTTCCACCGCCGATAGCCTGTATATTGGCACCTGCAACGTTTCCGTGACCGATTCCGTTGGTTGTACCCGCACCGGCAGCGCCAATGTTCAGTTTAACTGCACAGGTTATATCACCGGCACTGTTTTCTTGGATGCCAATGCAAATTGCCACCTGGATAGTAGCGAACATGGTATTGCAGGTTTAACGGTTCTGGCTACCAACAACAACGTCACGTTTTCAGGGCTTACTAATTTATCCGGGCAGTATACCATACCGGTTAGCGACACTGGTAGGTACAACATCATTACAGCAGTAAATTCAAGTTCGGCCATTTTGTTGTATGGCGGTGGCGGGTGCGGATATTTTGAGGTATGCCCTGCTGCGGATACTGTAACATTTACAACACTGAACAACACTTTTACAAATCACAATTTCGGGTTTGTAGGTTCCCCGGATTTCGACCTTGCCATTCAGGCCGGATGGGCCCCGGTTGATTCAAATCTGCAAAAGCAGTACTGGATATTATACGCCAATCATGCCTTCCTGACCCCTTACACCGATTCGGCCACCATCACCTTTAATTACGATCCTAACCTTACTTTCCTATCCGGCATACCCACACCGGTTAATGATGCAGTCAATCACATGCTTACCTGGCGGGTTGATAGTATTCCTTCACCCGGGTTCCTCTGGGCCAATAGGGTGCAGGCTTCCTTTGGCCTTACACCAGGCCTCCCTGCAACATATCCGCTAAAAAACAGTTTTCATATAGAACCTTACACCGGCGACTGCGACACCACCAATAACTCTGTTTACACGAACGAAATCGCAGGCCTTCCCGCAGTTCCCATATCAAAAGAAGTGTTCCCTGATGGTAACATTACCGAAGCAGATTCATTACTTACTTATACCATCCACTTTCAAAATACGGGTGCCGATACTGTTCATACCATAAAAATCACCGACTCACTTTCCTTCTGGCTCAACCCGCAAAGCATAGTCAATGTTGCGTCCAGTCCGCTGTTCAGCCAGTTTTCTATCATGCCCGGTGCAGTGCTAACCTGGGTGTTTAACCCCGCAAACCTGCCCGATAGTGCAACCAATGTTTTAGCCAGCGCCGGGTTTGTATCATTCACAGCTAAGTTTAAACCGGGTATTCAACCGGGTGCAACTATCCGTAATAAAGCGCTGATTTTCTTTGATACTTTACCGCCGGCCCACACTAATACGGTAGCCAATTATATACCTTTTCCTTTGGCTGTTTCTGAAGTTGCCGGTAACGCGGTAAACGTTAAGGTATTCCCAAACCCGTTTTCCGATATGGCCATTGTATTAACGGATGGCATTAAATTCCCTTACGATTTTGAACTGATGGATATAGCCGGCAGACATATAAAAACGTTCACATCTATTTCAACAAACCAGTTTCAATTAAACCGCGGCGGTCTTTCCGCAGGCATTTATTTATATGGCATTTATACAGACCATAAGCCGCTGGCTTATGGCAGGTTAATTATTCAGTAAGGCTTCTGACTATTTAAAAATACAGCTTCATAGGGCTACATTCCTATTGATGATTTGGCTTAAAAACCAAAGCCCCCGGCCATTGCTGTTTATAAGTATTGTTATACCCAACTTCTTTCGGCCCTCAAAACATTATACATTTCAACAACTAAAATCCACAATTATGCATTTTTCATTTCCGGTTACATTAGCTATTGCAGCGCTTATACCTATGGTGGTAGGCTCAATTTGGTTTAACCCAAGGGTGTTTGGCAAAGTCTGGTTAGCGTCCATCGGTCAAACCGAAGATTCTATGCGCGATGGCTCTAACATGTTTATCACCTATGGTTTGGCTTATGTGCTCAGCTTTTTCCTGGCCTTTGCAATAAATTTCATGGTTGTTCATCAGTTTCACGTTTATTCCATGCTGGCCGACCGTGTAGATGCCCTTAAAGACCCCATTTCTTCGCTTAGCATTAACGTAAATGAATTTATGCATACGCATATTCATAGCTTCCGCACCTTCAGGCACGGAGCATTTCATGGCTTTCTGGCCGGGGTAACCTTTGCGTTACCTGTGGTGGCTACCAATGCCCTTTTTGAAAGAAGAGGCCTTAAATACGTGGTTGTAACCTCCGGTTTCTGGATAATAAGCTGTATTCTGATGGGTGCCTTTATCTGCCACTTCCAAACTATCGAATACAACTTTATTAAGTAAAATGCCTTCTTCGTTATAATAAAAAAGGCCGGTAACCAAACGCCACCGGCCTTTTTTACCAGGCTGCTAAACACAAAAAGAAAAGCCCCGCAACACGCAGGGCTTCCCTTCTTCAACCATCTTACCACCAATTATGAAATCTTCACTTCAATTGCACCTTTTTCTTTAGCTTCTTCAATCTTAGGCAGTGTTACATTTAATATGCCGTGTTCGTAGGTGGCCGCAATTTTATCGGCAACCACTGTTTTAGGTAAAGTAAAACTGCGTTTAAAAGATTGGCGCGTAAACTCCCTGCGGGTTAGCTTCTCACCTTCTTCCAGCTTTTCTTCGCTGGCTTCCGCGCTTATGGTAAGTAAACCTTCTTCCACTTTAATGTTAAAGCCTTCTTTGGTAAATCCGGGTACTGCCACTTCCAGCAAATACGCGTCTTTGGTTTCTTTAATGTTAACGGCCGGGGTATTTAGCTTACTCCATTCGTTTTGAAAAAATGCAGGCAATTCACCTTCAAATACATTTTCAAGTAAATTGGCAAATCTTGGGTTCCTGAAACGGCCTCCTTCGGGTCTTACTGTTAGCATTGTCATAGTTTATAAATTTTAAGTGTTAATGAATTTTGAATCACGATATGCTATATTCAAAGGATGTACCAATACCAAAACAAGCCATAATGGCATTATATTGTTTCTATCTAATGCCATTATGGCTGATTCAATTGAAAAACGCCTGCTAAACTGACACCCCAGCCCTGCTCCGGGCGGGTTTTCAGGTTAAAGGCCCGCATGAAGCGAAAACAAAAAGGGTTAAACAACAACCTGTAGGCTGCGGTTTAACCCTTCGTTTAAAAGGACTGAGCTTTAAATATTACCTGATTATCTGCACGTTTTTGTTGTTGTCATCTTTTTTAGGATCCGGGTCTTCTACACTACCCTTCTTCCAGTATTTACCACCGCGGTGCTTTTTATCCAGCGGGAAACTGCGTGAAATAGTGAACCCTAAACGCATTTGCCCTTGTGCCCAGTTGTGCGCATTATAAGGGATATAGTCGTTCTCCAGCAAACCAGCAGTATTGCTCAGGTTAACGTGAAAAACGTGTCCTCCTGTCTCAAACTCCACTCCAACATTCAACGCCGAATAGTAGCCCGCATTTTGCTTTCCACGAACCATGGCAAATGGTATTCTGTCTCCTATCCCCGATTTTTGGCAGGGTATATAGTATTCAAAAATAATAGCGGTGCGCTTATTAAATTTCGCACGGGCTGAAAGGCCTAACGCAAAAAGGCCGTTTTTATCATTTGAAGGTACCAGGTTTCTCCACACAAAAGTCGGTTCCAGCTGCACCGAAAGCCAGTTGGTGGCTTTAGTAGCAATAAGCCCCTGTAACAGGTAGCTTAAACGGTGCGAAAACCCCGCATAGCCTTTGGGATAATAATCCAGCTGAGATGAATCGTTTGATTTTAAAGCACTGCTTATACAAACATTGCCATACAAATCTATAGTAACAGGAATTTTAAAATCGGTAGTTTGCTTTAATACCCTGTATTTGGCATGCAGGTCCCAAAGTTCGGTTGGGCTGGCCATTTGGGTGGTAGTGCCGCCCTTCGCTGGCACTAAAATACTTTCGCCCTGGCCTTTCATTCTCTCCGTTCCTACCGATAAATCATCCGTAATACCATAGTCAAATGTTATACCTATATCCGAAGCAAGGTCAAACCCGAAAAGATTATGGATATTATCAGTTTTGGTTGCAAACGCATCTCCAAACCGGTGGCTTATCTGAAAATCAAGCGCGCCTTTTTTAGTCATTTCAACCGACTGGCCATTAATAATCCTGGTCATTTTGAAGGTGTATGCTACATACTCCCTTTCATGTTTCTCATTGCTGGTCATCATACTATCCAAAAGGTCCATTTGGGCAGATGAAAACAGAACAGAAACCAAAAATAACGACGAGAAAAAATATTTCATGAGTGTATCAGATTTAAGCGCCCTTTTAGCCAGGGCCAGCCGCTGCTACCAGTTAAAATTAACCGGAAAATAAGTTATAAATTATCTTTATTTATGAAATTTTTCAAAGGCAAACTCAATATTTGTTTTCACATCCTCAGCAATGTTAGCGCCTACTATGCTTGGTATTTTAATGCCATGGTCTGCCAGCTTAACCATAAACTCGGCAGTAGCACTTACCGGCTGTCCGTTTTTAATAGTCAGCTTTCCTTTTATTTCGCGGTCCTTTTTAACGCCGTGCATTTCCAAGGTGCCCTTCAGTGTAATATCATAAGTGCCATCCTTCGTAAAGTCAAGGTTTTCAACTATAACCATATCAAGCTGCGCTTTCGGAAACTTATCGCTTTCCATGTAGTTTTCGTTAAAGTGTTCCTGCATCAGCTTATCCTTAAAAGTAAAGCTGGTTTGCTTAACCTGGCACGATACCTTTTTGGTTTTCGTATTTAATATGCAAAGTGCCGAGTTAGAGGTAGCATCTATATTCTCCATGCTGGTTGCAGAAAAGAAGTGAATCATTCCCTTTAAACAGGCATAGGTATCGGCAAACTTGTCTTCCTGGGCATTGCCCTTTAAAAAACCTGCCAGCAATAAAGTAAGCACAACAAGTGCCCTGATATCCATTTTAGCTTTCATATCTTTTGTTCGTTTTTAAAACTTATTGAGGAAAACCATTTTGCTGCCAGCACTCCATTTGCAGTATCAGGCTATCCGGGAGGGCACGCAGGTTTTTGGGCATCAGCTCGCAACCAGCCCCCTTAACAGCGCAAATTACATTCTTGGTTTGAAAAGCCGATACTGTTCCGGCATAGGTTGACATATCAATACCCCCGCCTGGCGCACCACCTGCATGGCAAGGCGAGTAAGCACAATATACGCTTACTATATTGGGATTAATATTTAAATTAAATGTGTTGTTTACCGCATTTACAGTACTGCAATTAACCAAAGCGGCCGTCTTGGTAGCATCTTTAGTGCATGAATACAAAAAAACAAGGGCAACTGCCCAAACTATTATATAAACCGATTTCTTTTTCATGCAATTCAACTCCTTAATTATTATTTAAAGCAATGGCAATTAATCCTGGCTTACTATACCCCCCCGGAACTACTGATATCAGCTAAACGCATTTTTGCGCTAAAATTATTGGTACCCCGTTTGTTCCGGCCAACTTCTTTGCCGGAACAAACGGGAGATTCAATACCAACAGCTTGATAAAACCCCATCCATCTGAAGAACTTACGTGCTTCAAAAGCCAGGGTATCAGTTCGTTATTGAACAATTATCTTCTTGGTAACAGTTCCTCCGTCTACATTCAACTTAACAAAGTATATGCCAGCCGAAACAGACGATACATCAAATGAACGGGTGAAAGTTCCGCCGTTCACGCCTTCGTTAAATAATTGCTTGCAAAGCTTGCCATCTACCGAGTAAAGTGATGCAGAGGCATTGCCTGAAGTTAAAGCATCAAAAGAAAGAAGGAAAGTACCACTTACAGGATTTGGATAAACCTGAACTGAAGAAACTTTACCAGCCACTTCGTTAATTCCTACACCATTCTTTTCGTTGATTACAACGGTACCAACAAAAATGTTGCTGTCTGGCACTGCACTTACGTAATTGCCAAAAATTGCGCTATCGGCTGAATTAAACGCGTAGTAAAAAATTACCGGTCCAACATTTGTTGCCGGGGCAGTCCATTGAAAAAGCCAGCTGTTATATGCATGCGCAGCAATATTATGGCTCATGTATCCACCATGTATCGCTGTATGCGGGCTTGTTACGGTAAAAGAACCGGCCGGGGCATTGGTACCATCCAGTGCTACTGTTTCAAAACCAAAAGCATAACCTGTGGCAAGAACGTTAAAGTTTATATAATAAGTTTGTCCGGGCACGTATTGAAATGCACTGTTTAAAGTATCTGTCAGGTTCAAAGTATCCTGGCCAATTTTTAACAGTACGTTCTGCAACGAAGCAGCCTGTGGGTTACCACCATGACAACCACCGGTAACACAGGTCAGGCTGGTGGTAGGGTCTCCGCAGTAGCCCGGCCTGGCAAAGGTTTTATTCGAACTTACCTTGGTTGTATTCATTAAAGTAAGTAGCGCTACAGCAACAAACGACAGTAGTAAATATTTTCTTTTCATAGGACTGTTTGGTTTTTAGTTTTTACAGGTCGCAAAGAAAATAAAATTTCGATTGCTGTAATATCTTTTATGGATACGTTAACCAATTGTCTGAAAAGGCAAATTGCGCTGAAACCATTATCCAGCAACGATTTAAGAAGCTTTTACACACATTTTTAATGGTTGGCGCCGTAAGGTACCGTTTATTTTAACCAATAAGATAAGTGCGCCAAATCCTTTTCCTGCAGTATTACATGCCAAACTTTACCACATACTCTGAAGTATTATGCCTTTCATCTTCAGCAACCACCTTAAACCGGTGCTCACCGGGCTTCATATTGCTATCCAGGTAATGAATGAGGGTGGATGATTTGGCATCATAATCAGTTTCCACCCATTCCCCGTCCAGGTAAGTGTTAAAAGTCTTTATGCCGGATAGCTCATCCGTTATCTTAAAAAGGATAGCTCTGTTTTTACGCATGTTTTTACCCGCGTAAATATTAACCGGTAATATAACAGGCGGCACTGTATCAACTTTAATATAGCAAAGCCCGAATTCCCGTGCCTTTGTACTAATAAAACCTCCATCAAATGTACCTCCCCTCGAAAATTCATTGCCCTTGGCATCCTTAAACACAACAACTGCTTTATCCCTCAACCGCTCCGGCAATCTCTCCGCTTTAATTGAAATACCGAACCAGTCGAAAAAACAGGTATTGGCATTACTCAACAAGTGCTCCCTGGAGTAGACGTCCGCGTTAGTGGAAAGCGCTTCGGAATAATTGAAATACACGGTATCAAATAAACAGTCTGTTGGCAGCGATAGGCGTATATCCTTATCCCAAAACTCGTTAGGCCGGCTGTAATCAAATCGCTTTAAATGCGGGGTGTTATTATCCTTCAGCAGGGTGCTTTTAGCATCATATTGCACCTTAAATTGCACATTCGAAATATTTCCAAAAAAATCCCCGGCCTCAATTTTTATTTCATGCACACCTCCATCACTCAAATCAATAATGGCGCGGTTAACCAGGTTAGTATAAACCGGGCATTTATTGCCCGGCTCAACATAGCACCGGTGAAACATCTGCTCGTCTTCATTTACAAAGATAGGGTAGTCAATCTGGCTCAGTACATACCGGCTGTCTTTAAAAGATATTTTGTCCATCTTGTACGCATACAACAGTTGCCCGTCTTTATACATCTTCAGGCTGTAAACCCCCAAACGGTTTTCTGATTTATCCATCAAATCATAAGTGTTAAGGGCTACTCCAACTGAGGCACTGTTTAGTTTTATCACCCCGCCGGGCACCTCAAACTGGCCGTTTTTTCCGCTAAGCCTGCACCGGTAACCATCGCAGTTATATTTCAGGCTATCCAAAGGGTAAAACTTCAAATCACTCACCAAAGGCCTGGCCCCATCTGCAAGCTTAAAACCAAATAATAAGGGGTTTATCGGATTCTCTGCCGCATCCCTTATTTCAAAATGCAGGTGCGGCCCACCTGAACTACCTGTACTGCCGCTATAAGCAATCTGCTCGCCTTGCTTTAACGGAAATTCATCCGGCTTTAGCTCAATATCAACCGCAAAAGATTTTTTGGCATATTGCTCCTTTCGTAACCGTTTCATTAGCGCTGGTGTAAATTCTTTTAAATGCCCGTACACCGTAACATAACCATTGGGATGGGTTACATAAAGTGCATTCCCATATCCAACGCTTGACACATTGATGCGCGACACATACCCATCCGCCGCCGCGTAAACCGGCAAACCCTCAACCTGCCTGGTTTGTATATCCAACCCTGCATGAAAATGCCCGGTACGGGGCTCACCAAAATTGCCCGCCAAAAGCAATGGAATATCCAGCGGCGGTTTAAAATAGTTTTGTGGGTACAGTTTAACCTCAGCTTGTGGCTGAAGCCAGGAATGCAGAAATAAAAATATGTAAGAGGCAAGAGATTTCATCAAAAATAAAACCAGTTAAATTTAAAGTGAAATCATAGTTTTTGCAACATTCTAAATCCCAGGGCCTTTTCTGTTATCAATGCTTTTATAACAAACAAACTCCGGCTGTTTCCTTTGCGTCCTTTGCGCCTTTGTGGTAAAATGTATTGGCACCAAAAACTACAGCCTCATATTCGGCCTCAACTCCTGCTTCTTGTAAAAATCATCAATAATTTTTACCACCTTTTTCGGGTCGTCAGTAACGTGAAAAAGTTTCAGGTCTTCAGGGTTTATATACTTTTCCCGTATCATAGTATCCTTCATCCAGTCCAGCAAGCCCTTCCAGTATTCCTGCCCCACAAAAATAACCGGCACCTTATCTACCTTATTGGTTTGTATCAGCGTCAAAACTTCAAAAGTTTCATCCATAGTACCCCAGCCACCCGGCATAAAAATAAACGCCTGCGCATAGCGTATAAACATAACCTTACGCGCAAAAAAGTATTTAAATATCAGCAGCTTATCGGCATCAATGTAATCGTTCCAGTCCTGCTCCATGCGCAGTTCAATGTGCAACCCAACCGAGCTTCCCTTGGCCTCTTTTGCGCCCTTGTTACCTGCCTCCATAATGCCGGGCCCGCCACCGGTTATAATACCAAAGCCTTCTTTAGCCAGGTGTCCGGCAATCTGTTCCGCCATTTTATAATGCGGGTGGCCGGGTTTAGTTCGCGCCGAGCCAAAAATGGATATACACGGCCCAAACTGTTCCATTTTCTCAAAGCCATCCACAAACTCGCTCATTATTTTAAACATGCGCCAACTCGAGTCTGCACGTAATTCAGCCCAGCTTTTCTTTTTAACCTTCTTCTTTTTAGTCATAACTTTGTTTTGGTTGATAATAAGGTTTAACTGCTATATAATACTGCAGGGGGCCTTGTATTTGAAATAATGAATAATCCCGTAAAGGTTATAAGGCCGTTTACCGGCAAAACCTCAAACCCCATTTGATAACCGAAAAACAGGTTGGTAGAAAATGTATCCAGCAGATAGGTAATTACCGGTGCAGCAATACAAACCACCGGTACCAGCCCACCGGTTATTGAGCGCTTTGATAAAATACCAAAAGCAAATAACCCCAGCAACGGCCCATAAGTATACCCCGCAATTTTAAGCGTGGCAGTTATTACCGAACCTGTACTTACAATCCGGAACAAAATAATAGCAAGTAAAAAAGCGAAGGCCACGCCTAAATGCACCTTTCTTCTTACATTCACTTTTTGCTCTTCATCCAAATCTTCGCGCTGCTTTAATCCCAATATATCAATGCAAAATGAAGAAGTAAGCGCCGTAATAGCGCCATCAGCACTCGGAAACAAAGCCGATACCAAACCCACCACAAAAACAAGTGCCGCTACCGGCGATAAATATTGCAAGGCAATGGTGGGAAACACATCATCCGGGTGCGGAGGCATGGCAATATTTTTATCTGCCAGGTAAAGGTAAAGTATGCCTCCCAGAAAAAGGAAAAGCGCATTTACAAAAAGCAGTATCACACTAAAAACCACCATATTTTTTTGCGCCTCACCCAAGGTGCGTACACTTATATTTTTTTGCATCATCTCCTGGTCAAGCCCGGTCATGGTAATGGTAATAAACATGCCGCTTACAATTTGCTTAATAAAAAACCCTTTCGAGCGCCAGTCAGTATCAAATATTTGGGTGTACCCTTTTTGATTTAACGAAGCGTATAATTCACCAAAAGATAAGTGCAGTTCGTTGCGGATAATAAACACCGTAATAATCAGCGCCAGTATCATAAAGGTAGTTTGCAGTGTATCTGTCCATACAATGGTTTTTACGCCTCCTTTAAAGGTGTAAAGCAATATCATAGCCAGTATTACAAATACGGTAACCGGAAAAGGAATGTTCCACCCATCCAGCATAAAAATCTGCAATACATTTAAAACTAAAAAGATGCGGATAGATGCCCCCAACAGCCTCGATACCAAAAAAAAAGTAGCCCCCGTTTTATAGGCTACATTGCCAAACCTCGATTGCAAATAGGTATAAATTGAAGTTAAGTTAAGCCGGTAATAAAGCGGCATTAAAATAAAGGCAATAACCAGGTAGCCCAGCAAATAGCCAATCACAATCTGCATATAAGCAAAATGCCCCTTTCCAACCCCTCCCGGCACGCTCATAAAAGTAACGCCCGATAACGAAGTCCCTATCATACCATAAGCCACCAGGTACCATTTCGAACTCTTCCTGCCAATAAAAAAAGTCTCATTAGTGGCTCCACGCGCCGTGTAAAACGCAATAACCAGCAGCAATGCAAAGTAGCCCAATACAACCCCTAAAATCAGCCCTGGCGACAATACCTTTAAGTTTTACAACAAAAGAATATCTATTTCTCCGTATACCCCATGCACTTATAACATCAATAGTGTGCAGTGGAAGGTTTTAAGGACAATACAGGACCGCTGTAGGGGCGAATAATTATTCACCCCTCCGAAAACCCCTCTTTCGGCCGTTTTTTGTGTTACTTTCGCGCCCATATGCATCATGTAAACGTTGAGAACCTCACTAAGTCGTTCGTAGAAAAGCCGCTTTTTACCAATATAACTTTCAATATCGAAGAGGGCGATAAAATTGCCCTGGTTGCCAAAAACGGTGCGGGCAAAACCACCCTGCTCAATATCCTGGCCGGTAAAGATGTAGCCGATGAAGGCAAAATCTGGATTAACAAAGACGTCAGCGTTTCATTCCTCGACCAAAATCCGCAGTTTCAGGAAGATAAAACCGTGCTTGAAAATATACTCAGTTACAACCACCCGGTTATTAATACCGTTCGCGAATATGAACTGGCTATGAACCATCATGACGATGACGAAATCAATCGCCTGATGGGCAGAATGGATGAACTGAACGCCTGGAATTTTGAAAGCACAGTAAAAGAGATATTAACCTCTCTGAACATTACCGACCTTGAACAAAAGGCTGGCTCTATGTCCGGCGGACAACGTAAAAGATTATCGCTGGCCAAGGTTTTAATTGATATCAGTTTCGGCGACCGCCATAATTTTCTCGTATTGGATGAGCCCACCAACCACCTCGATTTTGAAATGATTGAGTGGCTGGCCGAATTCCTTTCAAGCCCCAAAACCACCCTGCTACTGGTAACCCACGACAGGTTCTTTTTAAATAACGTTTGCAACGAAATAATTGAAATAGATAACCAGCAGGTATACCTGCATAAAGGCGATTTTGAAAGCTACCTCACCCGTAAACTTGAACGTGAAGAAAGCGAGTCAGCTTCTATTGATAAAGCCCGCAACCTCTATCGCAAAGAACTGGCCTGGATGCGCAAGCAACCCAAGGCCCGTACCACCAAATCAAAATCGCGCCAGGATGCATTTTACGATGTAGAAGAAAAGGCCAACTCTAAAAAGGCAGACGATAAGCTGGAGCTGCACGTAAAAATGTCGCGCCTGGGTGGCAAAATTCTGGAGTTAAAAAAGGTGAACAAAAAATATGGTGAGAAGGTAATTTTAAAAGGCTTTGACTACACCTTTAAACGTGGCGAACGCATCGGCATTATTGGCCGAAATGGCGTAGGCAAATCAACCTTCCTCAACATCATCCTTGATCTCGAAAAAGCAGACACCGGTAAAATCAACACCGGCGAAACTGTAGTATTCGGCTACTTCAGTCAAAAAGGGTTGGAAGTAAAAGAAGACAAGCGGGTAATTGAATTTGTAAAAGACATCGCCGAGCATTTTCCTTTAGCCGATGGAACCAAAGTATCCGCCGGAAAATTCCTGGAACTTTTTCAGTTTACGCCCGACCAGCAATACACCTACATTTCAAAACTAAGCGGTGGTGAAAAAAAGCGTTTACAACTGCTTTCTATCCTCTTCGCCAATCCTAACTTTCTGATACTAGATGAGCCAACCAACGACCTCGACCTTATCACCCTGGCCATCCTCGAAGACTTTTTAGAATCATATCAAGGCTGCATCATCATCGTTTCGCACGACCGGTATTTTATGGATAAACTCGTGGACCACCTTTTTGTATTTGAAGGCGAAGGCGTAGTAAACGATTTCCCAGGCAACTACACCGAATGGCGCAAAGCAAAAGACAAAAACAAAAAACTCAACCCCGGCACCAGCATGACAGCTGAACCGTCTTCCGCAAAAGTTGAACCACAGGCAGCGCAACCGGCTAAACCCAAACAAAAGCTATCCTTCAAGGAAAAATTTGAATTTGAAGCCTTGGAAAAAGACATCCCCGCTTTAGAAAAAGAAAAAGCCGAACTAAACGACAAAATAAACCACGGCAACGAGCCTTACGAAGTACTCAATAAAATGATTACCCGCTTAGGCGAAGTAACTTTGTTATTAGAGATTAAAGAAGTGAGGTGGCTGGAGTTGAGTGAGTTTGCGCAGGGATAATGCTTTTATTCCTGTTCTGCCCGGAATGTTCTAAATTTGTAGTAATATAAATACTGTTGCTATGGATGGACGTGTTATTAATATAGACCCGGATATTTTAGGCGGAACGCTTGTTTTTTTTGGCACCCGTGTTCCTATAAAAAATCTTTTTGATTACCTGGAAACCGGTGATACCATTGAAATTTTTCTTGACGACTTTGAAGGCGTAAGTAAAGAGCAGGTTATAAAAGTTCTTGAGATGTCACAAAAATTAATTGAAAGTTCAAGCCACATCCTGAATGAAAATTTTGCTTGACGAGTGTATAACTAAGCGCCTGAAAAAACACCTGACTGAATTTAAGGTTACTACCGTTAGAGAATTAGGCTGGAGCGGTATTAAAAACGGTAGGTTAATGACATTATCCGTTGAAAATGGCTTTGATGTATTGATAACTATTGATAAAAAGCTAATATTTCAGCAAAATTTAGACAAATACCCAATTACAATTGTGGTACTTGACAGCAACAGCAGCAAACTTGAAGAATTAGTAACTTTTCTCCCCTCGTTCAAAACACAACTTGATGGAATGGAAAAGCATAAGGCCTACATTATTGAAAAATAGATGCCATTCTCTTGCTTCGGCCAGCACCCATCGCCAAAACTTCCTTTAATTTGCCTCCGTGATTACCAATGATACCATAGTTGCACTTGCCACCGCACAGGGTGTTGGCGCCATCGGCGTTATACGCTTATCCGGCTCCCAAGCCATTGCAATTGCACAATCCGTTTTTCAGGGCAAAGATTTAACTCAACAAAAGTCCCACACCATCCATTACGGTCATATTGTAGATGACAATAAAGTATTGGATGAGGTAATGGTAAGCCTCTTCAAAGCCCCCAAAAGTTTTACAACCGAAGATGTGGTTGAAATCTCCTGCCACGGCTCGCCCTTTGTTGCCGAACAGATAATCCGGTTGTTAATACAAAAAGGCGCCCGTTCGGCCAAGCCCGGCGAGTTTACCCTGCGCGCCTTTATGCATGGCCGTATAGACCTTTCGCAGGCAGAGGCAGTGGCCGATTTAATTGCCTCCTCCTCCTCAGCATCCCAGCAACTGGCCCTGCAGCAAATGCGCGGTGGTTTCAGCAACCAGATAAAAGACCTGCGCACACAACTGCTTAACTTTGCTTCCCTCATTGAATTGGAGCTCGACTTCAGCGAAGAAGACGTAGAGTTTGCCAACCGCGAACAACTGATTGCACTGATAGGCCGCATACAGGCACTGCTGCAACCACTGGCCGAATCATTCAAACTGGGCAACGTAATAAAAAACGGCGTTAACACCGTAATTGCGGGTAAACCCAATGCGGGTAAATCAACCCTGCTCAACGCATTACTGAACGAAGAACGCGCCATTGTTTCAGAAATACCCGGCACCACCCGCGATACCATTGAGGAAGTAATGAACATTAACGGCATCCAGTTCAGGTTCATTGATACTGCGGGCATACGCGCAACTACCGATGCCATAGAGCAACAAGGCGTAGAGCGCACCATGGAAAAACTGCGCCAATCTGCCGTTTACATTTATTTGTTCGATGTAAACAAAACCACCCCGCAGGAATTACTACAGGAACTGCACGAACTTGAATTAACCGGCTTCACCGGCCTTATAGTAGGCAACAAAGTAGACAAAGCCGACTGGAAAAAAACCTCGCGCTTTTACAACGCTATTGAATTTACCCGGGGCAAACACCATTTCCCCGAACTGGTATTTATCTCTGCCAACACCCACTACAATCTGCCTGTCCTGAAAGAAAAACTCTACCAACTGGTAACAGACTCAAAACAACTAGGCACACAAGATACCATCATCACCAACCTCCGCCATTACGAAGCGCTGGTAAAAGCCAATGAGGCACTAACGCTTGTTAAAGAAGGAGTAGC
>CAISWS010000057.1 GCA_903889265.1 uncultured Bacteroidota bacterium | reverse complement strand
TCAATCAGCAAAAAGGTAATCAGGCAACCGATTTTTACAAACCGCAATAACCGGGTGGCGATGCGGTATTGCGCTTCGGCATTTTCATTCGTAATTTCCACCAGATAATTAAAAGTATCGGGAATTTTATTCAGATATGTAAAAACCGCAAATAAAACCGTACCAATTGCAGGCAATAAAAAAATGGTGTTTTTACCTCCGTAACCGTCTATCTGCCCGGTGCCATTAAAATGCGTTGGAATTGCAGCAGGCAAGGTTGAATAATTATATGCCGCCAGTACCCAAAGTTGAAGCACAATCAACCAACAGGCCAGCTCTATGGCCTTATCGCTTAACGTAAGTTCTATTTTTATTTTTGGCCTGTTTGCCATAATACAGCAAAGCTATATAAATTGTAGTTCTTCGCTTATCAGCATGTCCCCCATCTCAGCTCCTAAAAGGATGCTACAGAAAATAATATCATCAGCCAATAAGAAAACCTGAAAGCCCCGGGTGGTTAACTATGCTGCCAGCGAGCGGCTAAGCGAGTAGTGCTCAAACTTCTGTAGCACCAGCTCGTTGATGCGGGTTTGCACTTCTTCGCCAAGGCCATGCTCCAATATGTGAATATCAAATTCTACGGCATCTTCACATCCGCTTCCTCCTGAAATATCCACAACAATATTGTAGTCCCGGCCTTCAAAAATTACTGAACAATACTCGGTTGCTGTAAACTCAAACGGCAGGTTGCTTTGAAAAGTTAGTTCCATAGGGAGGTTTTTGGGTGGGTTAATAAACTAAATTTTAATATCAATAGGTGACTAATATAAAATTGCGACAATTTTGTTGCTCAAAAAACCACATTTCGTAAACGCGCCGAAAATGGGAGTAAGTGTTTCAAACTCGGGTGTAAGTGTGATGCTACCGGTACCGGTGCAATATTCCCTCTCCTGCAAAGGTTCCCTGTTTATAAGCGTTTTTGTGCACCCCACGATGTAGGGGCGAAAAATTTTTCGCCCCTTCCTGGTTAATGACATCAATCCGTTTAAATCGCAAAAAAAGGCGGCCCGTTACCGAACCGCCTTTAAAATTAAATAACCCAAAACTTAAACTAAGCCAAATCAAACCGGTCAAGGTTCATAACCTTGTTCCAGGCGGCTACAAAATCGTGTACAAATTTTTGTTTGGAATCTTCGCATCCGTAAACTTCGGCCAGCGCGCGGAGTTCGGAGTTGGAACCGAAGATGAGGTCGGCCCGGGTGCCGGTCCATTTTACTTTACCGGTTTTGCGGTCGCGGCCATCAAAAGTATTTTGTGCATCGGTGCCGGCGCTCCAGGTGGTGTTTAAATCCAGCAGGTTCACAAAAAAGTCGTTGGTAAGCGTTTCAGGTTTACCGGTAAATACGCCGTGTTTAGAGCCATCAAAGTTGGTATCCAGCACACGTAAGCCACCTACCAGCACAGTAAGTTCAGGTGCTGTAAGCGTTAATAGCTGAGCCTTATCTACCAGCATTTCCTCAGCCGATACATTGTGTTTGGCTTTAAAGTAATTGCGGAAACCATCTGCATTCGGTTCTAACACAGCAAACGATTCAACTTCGGTTTGCTCCTGCGTTGCATCG
>CAISWS010000056.1 GCA_903889265.1 uncultured Bacteroidota bacterium | reverse complement strand
TAGGGTCTGCTGATTAAGTCGCCGTTATTCTTGTGCTGTAAAAATTCAGGAATATTTCCAAGTCAAGCCAAGGTGGTAATTTGATTTGCTGCATTGCTCTTGCTGAATAAGTAAAAACAGTTTGCATAAGAGAAACGGGTACCTGCCCGGTTATTTTAACCAGGTTCAGTACCAAAATTATGGAGGCTATCCAGGATTCGCTTGTTTGGGGCAGCCTTGCTTTTATCCGGTTTAACCCGTAAGCCGTTTTAGCTTGCCCAAACTTACCTTCTATTGGATTTCTTTCGCCTGGACTTACGTGTGCCTCCACTGCCTTTCCGGGCCTGCCTAATGGCTTGGCCCGTAGTATAATGTTGAGCCCTTTGAGTTTGGCCCTGTTGTCCCGGTTACAATAGATTTTATCCGCAAGCACGGTTTTGGGATAGTAGCCAAACCTCCTTTTGTATTGTTCTACCGTTGACATCAGGCGCGTTCCTTCATTGAATGCTTCCCATGAAAGGTCTTCTAAAAAAGCAATTCCATTCATCAGGCTTACCTGGATTTTTGCTCCAAACTCCACGTATGCATTCGTCTTGCCCCTTACAATAGGGCGCACATGAGGTTGGTGGATACTTACTATCCGGTGCTCTATGCTGTGAGTACGTTCTTTATACATTTTTTCCTGCTGGTCACAGAGGGTTTGTATCACCAGCAGATATTTGTACTGGTGACGGCCCAAAGGGATGAAGCCTGTTTCATCAATGAGGCGGTGAATGCTTCTGATATCTCTTTTCAAATAAGCTAATTGCTTGCGGATAGCACTGCGTATTTCTTGCTTTGATTTGGACTTCTTTTGAGCCGTATGCAGATATTCCTTTCTGGCTATCTCCCGGTAATTGCGTGGCTTGTCTGCCAGTTTAGAATGAGGATATAACAAGTCTATCAACTCCTCTGCTTTCTCCCGGGCATCGCTAAGCAGGTTAAGGTCGGTTGGATAGCCGATGTCTTGCGGGCAAGCTGTTGCATCGGCCAGCAGTTGCCCTTTATTGGGCAGCTCTACAGGTGTTTCCGGTTGCTTTTTGTCTTCACCAACTATCCCTTCAGTTGGCGGTGGCTCCTCTTCTTTGTCTTTATTTTCTTTTGCGGCAACATCCTCTCCGTTACCCGATAAGCCCATAATCTTCTCATTGATAAGATTGATTTGCTCCACACCTAATCGCTTTCTAAAACCAACAAATAAGGATGGGTCAAAGGGTTCCTCATCGCTAAAGCTACTGTATCCAATGAAGTACTGCATATACATATTTTCCTGTATCTGCTGAACTGTTTCCCTGTCGCTCAAATTACACATGTGTTTGATGATAATTGAACCAATGACCACGCGCGGGTTAATCCCATCTGCCCCAAACGCCTCATTATTCATTTGATCCTGATAAACACTCACCAGAGTATCCCAGGGTATTTTGTGAGCTAAACGAACCCATCGGTTAGCAGGGTTCAGTGTTTTTGAAAACGGGGTCTCGAATCCCGCTAAGGTTAGCTGGGTAGGGCTCGTGTATCCTTGTTTGGATGCACGGTTTTTTTGAGCTTTTGGCATTTATCCTTGCACTTGGTTAATGCAAAAATCGCCAAAACCATTGATTTTAATAGCCTTCGATATTAATCAGCAGACCCTATTTATCAATACGGCGGGGCTACTTGAAAATTTTGCAGTATTTGTGATTCCTTTTACATGAATTGCCCGGTAAATCAACACAAGCAGAGTTAGTTTCAGGTTTCTGAAATTCATCTGCAGGGTAATGAACAAGTGAAATTAATTTATTGTACTAACCGGATAATTAGCGGTGCTAATTCAGCCCATATTTCTTCATAAACTTCTCACTCAAAGCTTTCTGCTTGTTGCTGAGGTCAATTTTACGGCCGGTGATGTAGGCTTGTTCAATATTAGACGTTTTCATGTCCAGTACATCGCCGGTTGAAACTATCAGGGAGGCATCTTTGCCTCTTTCAAGCGTACCAATTTGTGCGTCCAGCTTCAGAATTTTTGCCGGGTTGATGGTAATTGCCTGCAGGGCTTCTTCTTTGGTGAGGCCATATGCCGATGCGGTCCCCGCCTCAAACATCAGGTTGCGTTCCTGCCAGAAAGCACCTATGCTGATGCAGTATAGCACGCCTGCCTTTTGCAATATGGCCGGTGTTTTGTAGGGCTGTTGAATGTCTTCGTCTTCGTAAGTTGGCAAGTCGTGACATTTGCTGAGAATGACAGGTATTTTTTTCTGCGCCAGCACATCGGCAATCATGTAAGAGTCCTTGGCCCCTACCAAAACAATATTTACGCCTAAGTCTTCGGCAAAAGCAATGGCGTTTTGAATTTCCTTAACGTAGTAGACGTTGACATAGAGGTTTTTGCTTTTATCAAAAAGGCCTTTCATAGCTTCAAAGCCCAGGTTTGTTTTTTCGTGGGTGCCTGTTTCGAAATAGCTTTTGGCATCTTTAAAATATGTCTTTAGGCCATCCAGTTCCTTGTCGTAATCTTTGTTTGTTTCAAATTCAAATGGTTCTACGTTCCAGCTTTTTATTTTAAACATAGATGGCCAGTTAATGAATATACCATCTTCATTTTTTACAGCGGCATCTTCCCAGTTCCAGGCATCTAACTGCACCACGGTGCTGGTGCCCGATACGTAACCACCCTGCGGGGCCACCTGTGCATATAAAATGCCATTGCTGCGCAAAGTAGGGGTTACCCGGCTATCGGTATTGTACGAAACGACGGCCTTTACATTGGGGTTAAACTGGCCTACTTCGGCATTATCATTGGTGGCACGTACCGCTTCTATTTCACTTAGCCCGATAATGGTGTTGGTGGAAATAATGCCAGGATAAATTTGCTTGCCTGTGCAGTCGATTATCCTGCCGGCGTTGGTATCCATTTTTGTTGCAGGATTTTCTTCCAGGTAAAAAATTTTGCCATTATCGAAACCGATGGTAGCGCTTTGCATTACCTTTCCGTTACCGGTGTGAATGGTGGCATTGGTAAGGTATATTCTGCCTTCCTGTGCGGGGGCAGGTGAGGGTACATCCGGGGCCTGGGCGTTTGCAATTTGAAAAGCGGCGAATAAAATAATGCAACTAAAAACTGACTTTATATTTTTCATAACCCGGTTTTGTGGTTTACTAATTTTCATCTCCTATAGTTAAATCCTTTTTGCCTTTTGGTGTTGGTTGTTGTGTTGCCGCACCAGCACTTTTTTCATCCAACATTTTTTGTATCAGGCGGGCGCGTTCTTTGCGTATTTCATCGCGTTTTTGTGCATCGCGTCCGATATCGTAAAGACGCATGCCATCAACAAAAGTTTGTTCAACTCGGGCGTAGACAGATAGCGGGTTATCGCTCCATACTACTATGTCGGCATCTTTGCCCGTTTTAATGGAACCCATATGGCTATCCAGGTGCAGCATTTTTGCCGGGTTAAGCGTGCATAGCTTCCATGCCTCTACTTCGCTTAATCCACCATATTTAATGCATTTGGCAGCCTCCTGGTTTAAGCGGCGGCCCATTTCAGCATATTTAACATGAATGTGAGGATGGTTATGTTGCTTCGTATCCAGGTAATACATGGCCACAATCAACCCATAAAACATTGAAATAACCGGCATAGTATGCTTTTACACAAAAGTAAGCAACTTTTGTCGTTCTCCGTTTGTCCTTATTCCACCATTCATTCCTACAGCTACTTACCCCTTTGAGCGTAGCGTGAATCTTGAGCGAAGCTCTTTGAGCCTAGCTTCCAGCTACGCTCTGATATGCATGTAGCGTCCCGCTAAAGTTTCCCCCGCTCATAATAACCCACCACCACCCCCGAACCAAAAGTCTTCGTCCTCACCAACCTAAGCCCAATCCTATGCTCAATATTTTTAAACAACACCAACCCGCTGCCTAAAACAACGGGGTGAACAGCAAGCCGGTACTCATCAATTAAACCAAGCTGCGTTAGTTGTGCTATAAGCGAGGGGCTGCCAACAAACAGGTCTTTACCTGGCTGCTGTTTAAGTTTTAATACTTCTTCATAAAGGCCCCCATGCGCAAGTTTGGCGCTTTTCCAATCTAAGCTTTTCAGCGTTCTTGAAAACACAACCTTGGGTATATTATCCATCAAAACCGCAAAGTCATTCGCTGGCTTATTATCACCGGGGTTCTTTGCAAGCTGCGGCCAGTATTCTTCCATTAACTGGTAAGTTATACGGCCATATATAATCGCACCGGTATGCCTCATTTGTTCATTATAGTGTTCCATAAATTCATCCGTTACAACCATCGCTGTATGGTTGCAATACCCATCCAGGGTCATGTTCATAGAAGCAATTAGTTTTCTCATAGCATTATTTTTTGCAGTGAATCTTGTTTTGTTAAGGGCACATATAAAAATAGAATATTCTTAACTTGTTCTCACCGGCAGGTTTGCTATTTGCAAAGAATTTCAACCTGCCCGGCTAACTGGGTTATCGCCCCCCCCGAATATCATTGACTTAGCAAAAGTAAGGTCACGTTGCCTGTCTCTGGGTGCGACCCCGGATGGGGTCGTATATTTATAGGCCGTATATTGCTATAAAGCTTCGACCCCATCCGGGGTCGCATGAGGCCATCTTCTATAATAGTTCCGCCAAGTCAGTTACATTGCCACAATCCCCACCTGACAATTCTCAACCTAACCCTTAACAAGGCACAGGCATTGCAACAAAACAAAATTACAGTTTTACAGTATAAGCATTGTAGGGGAGCTAATTAACTAACAAGCTAAAACCTGAAATATGATAGCGGCAATAGCAATTTTACTGTTAATAGTATCGGCCTGGGGCTTTAGCTGGGATTATCGCAAACGCCTTTTCAGAAGCGAGGAGGATTAGCCGGCGCAAATAAAGTTTGTAACTTGAACCGCTGTTAAACTATGCTTCGTCCATTTCTTATACTCAGCCTTATTGTTTTACTGGCAGCCTGTAACGTGCGCAAAATTGCGCAACGCACCTATGCCGCCAATATAACCAGGGCACCTTACGATGTAATTATTGTGCCCGGTATTGCTTATGATACTGCCCGGCAGGTTAAACACGGTTTTAATGCCCGTATTGTATGGGCCAAAAGACTGTTTGATGCGGGCATTACAAAAAACATTATTTTTTCGGGCAAGGCCTGTTCCACACCTTATGATGAAGGAGAAACCATGCGGCTGATTGCTATTGCCATGGGCATACCTGCCGAACATGTTTTTGCCGAAAACCAGGCTGAACATGGTAAAGAGAATGTTTACTACAGCTGGCTGATGGCGCAAAAGCTGGGCTTTAAAAAAACTGCCCTAGCCGCCGATCCTTACCAGGCCTTCTTTCTGCAGGGATTTATTGATGTCAACTTTAAAGATATGGGCATACTACCTATGGCAGTAGATTCCATTAAAAAATATAACGAACCGGTACCGGCTATCAACCCTTCGTCAGCATTTGTAAAAGATTTTATCCCCTTAAATAAACGCGAAACATTCTGGACCCGGGTAAGGCATACCAACCACAATAACCTGCCTGAAGTCCCCGGGCAATAAAGGATATTACCCGCGGTCCCTTGTGGATTTCAACGGAGATTGCAGCCCGAAAATTAATTTCCCATTATTTTTAAAAGGCCTGTAACTCAACCAGCTTTTTGTAAATACCTTCTTTGGCCATTAAGCCAATGTGGTTGCCGCGTTCTGCAATTTTTCCGTCCTGCATTACAATTATTTCATCGGCATATTGTATGGTAGAGAGGCGGTGGGCTATAACGATAGTGGTTCGTCCCTTCATCAGCTTAATCAGTGCGTCCTGCACTAATTTTTCTGAGTTGGAGTCGAGGCTGGATGTAGCTTCATCTAAAATAAGGATAGGCGGGTTTTTCAATACCGCACGGGCAATGGTTAGGCGCTGGCGTTCGCCACCACTTAGTTTATTGCCACGGTCGCCGATAGTAGAATCGTAGCCATGTTCAAGGCGCATAATAAAATCGTGGGCGTTGGCAATTTTGGCGGCATCCATCACCTTTTCGCGGGTAGCATTTTCAATACCGAAGGCGATGTTATTATGCACCGAATCGTTAAACAGGATTGATTCCTGGCTTACCATACCAAACAGGCTGCGCAGTTCGGGTAGTTTATATTCCCTTATATCATGGCCATCCAGCAAAATACTGCCTTCGCCAAGGTCGTAAAAGCGGGGAAGCAGGTCAACCAGGGTGGTTTTGCCGGCACCTGACTGGCCCACCAGGGCTACCATCCGGCCTTTATCAATTTTGATGCTGATGTTATCCAGTATCTTTTTGTTATCGTAGTTATGGTAAGTAAAGCCTACGTTTTTGTATTCTATGCTCTGTTTAAATTCTTTAAGCGGCAGGGCATTTTCCTTTTCCGGAATTTTAGCATCGGCATCCAGCACTTCAAAAATTCTTTGTGCTGATGCCAGCCCTTTGCGGATATTGTAGAATGCCGATGAGAAGTTTTTGGCCGGTGGTATAAGCTGTGCAAAAATCATCATAAACCCGATAAAAGTTGCCGCTTTCAGCGATTTCTGCTCCAGCACCAATGTTCCGCCATAATATAGCACCAGGCACACTACGCAAATAGCCAGAAACTCAGTAAGCGGCGATGACAGTTCCCGGCGCGTATTAATTTTACGGTTTAATCCAAACAGGCTATCGTTGATGCGTGCAAACTGCTCCTTCATAAAGTTTTCAGCGGTAAAGGCATGTATAATCCGCAGGCCGCTTAATGTTTCATCTACCACCGAAAGAAGATGGCCACTGATGGCCTGAGCCTCGGAAGACTGGCGCTTTAAGCTCTTACCTACCCGCCCTATAATAAACCCGGTTATCAGCAGCATAACCAGCACGAAACCGGTAAGCTGAGGGCTAAACATTAAAAGGGTAACCAGAAAAATGATAATAGTAAGCGGCTCGCGCACGGTTACTTCTATAAAGCTGATGATACAGTTTTCAACTTCCTTTACATCATCCGTTACCCGCGAAATAATATCGCCTTTCCTTTCTTTAGAGTAATACGATAGCGGTAGCCCCACCAGCTTCTCGTAAAGATCAGTTCTGATATCGCGCACAATGCCGCTGCGGATAGGAGCCAGAAAAAACAATGCAAGAAACCGGAACAGATTCTTTAAAAAGAAAAGAAACGCAATTAAAACGCAAAACTTTGCAAGGGCAACAATGGCGTTGTTGGCGGCAATTTCCTGACTGAGCAAAAATTTCAGGTAATCGAGCACATAATCTGCGGTAAGGGCAAAGTCCGGCTTCTGCATTACCGGCGGTATTTCCTTAAACAGCAACTGCAGAAAGGGGATGACCATTACCACTGAAAAGAGCGAAAAAACAACGGTTAAAATATTAAAAAGGATATTCAGGGCAGATAGTGCCTGATATTTGCGGAGGTAAGAGAGGACGCGCCAAAGATTCTTCATGAGTGGACAAATATAGTAATACAGTCCTCATCCAAAATCTCCCGACAAAAAGGTCGGGACAGGCTTCTCCGGGGAGAAGGACTTTTAATTGCCGCAAAGCAAATCTTTGCCGGGCGGGGTTTTGGAGCCCTCTCCTTTGGAGGGGGCAGGGTGAGGACTGCATTTAACGCATACAGCGTTTTTTAATTTTTATTTTTACCCAAAATATTTAAAACAATGGATTCGCGCAGGCAGTTGAAAATAGCTTCTTTGATAAAAGAGGCGTTTACCGAAATTTTAAGCAGAAATGGCAAGAGCATATATGGTAAGGCATTTGTAACGGTAACCAATGTAACGGTAACCAGCGACCTTACCCTGACCCGTTTTTACCTGAGTATATTTAATGCAGAGGACCCCGATGCTGTTGTTGAAAGTTTCAGGGAGCATAAACCTGAAATTAAACGCCAGCTGGGCGAAAAGCTAAGGCACCATCTGCGCCGCATACCTGAAGTTGAGTTTTTCAGGGATGAGACTTTGGATAACGCTTACAGGATTGAAGCTGTTTTTAAAAAAATAAACGACGAGAAGGACGCTTTTGAAAGGGAACTGGCCGAGAAGGAAGCGTTGGCGGCTAAAGCTGCTGTTGCAGCTAAACCTAAGGCAGCTAAAAAGCTAGCGGCAAAAAAAACACCGGTGAAAAAGGCGGCGGCGAAAAAGAATGCAAAATAAATTCCTGGGGGCGCTGATTTATTATGAAGATTATGATAAATGCAGGAACACCTGCAAAACACAAAATATTTTGAGCTTGCTTTTTGTATTAAGCTTTGTGTTCCTTTGCGTTCTTTGCGGTAAAATCTGTATTAAATTGTATTAGAAATGCTGGCTCCAACCTTTGCGTTCAGATATATTTTCTCAAAAAAATCTACCAATGCTATTAATGTAATTACATGGATAAGCATGTTGGGTATGATGGTGGGGGCATTTGCTTTAATAGTGGTGCTTTCGGTATTTAATGGTTTTGAGGGGCTGGTGTTATCGCTTTACAATTCTTTTTACCCCGACCTTGAAGTAACGGCCGTAGCCGGTAAGACTTTTGAGGAGGACTCAACTACCATAAAGCACATTTTGAAACTGGATGGAGTATATGCGGTTTCGCGGGTGCTGGAGGAGAATGCATATTTTGAATATGGCACCCAGGCGCAACTGGGTACTATTAAAGGGGTGGATGATAATTACAATAAAGTAACCACCGTAAGTCATTATGTGCGCGATGGGAAGTTTCTATTGCACGATGCTTCACTTAACTATGCTATTATAGGTGCCAACATAGGCATGCCGCTGAATATTAATATTGACCACTCGATGGAGCCCTTGCGTATTACCGTGCCCCGGCGGGGAGTTAAAAATGCCTTTGTACCCGAAGAAGAATTTAATACCATGTCGGCTATACCCGGCGGTATATTTTCAATACAGCAGGAGTTTGATTCAAAATACGTATTTGTTTCGCTTGACCTTGCAAGGCAGTTGCTTGGGCTGGATAACCGTGTATCAGGCTATGAAATAAAACTAAAAGATGGGGCCAATGCAGAGAAAGCCCGTGCGCAAATAGAACAGATAATGGGTACAAACTTTAAACTTAAAGACCGGTACGAGCAAAAGGCCGATACGTATAAAATAATGAAAATTGAACGATGGGTTACCACGGCTATTCTTGGCTTTATAATTCTTATTATTTCGTTCAATATTATAGGCTCGTTAACTATGCTTGTGCTTGAAAAGGCGAAGGACATTTCTATTCTAAAAGCCATGGGCGGCACTGCTACTTTGGTGCAACGAATTTATTTGCTGAACGGTATGCTGGCTTCCACCATAGGTGCAGCAGTGGGCATGATACTGGGTTATGCCGTTTGTTTGCTGCAGATAAAATTTCATTTTCTGAAGCTTACCAATGGGGGTGATTCCAGCTTTGTAATTGATTATTACCCGGTGGTTTTAAAATGGACCGACCCCTTGGTTACCATAGGCATTATTGTTTCGGTCAGCCTTTTTGCTTCATATTTTCCTGCAAAGAAGGCGGGAGAGAGTGTGATGAGTTTTAAGTAGGAGGTTCGTTTGATTTTACTATAAATATGGGTCGACCCTGGCATCAATACAAAAGAAAGGGGTTTATACTTTCGGAGAAGTTTACCAGAAAGAAAGGGTGATGAGTAATAAACACGCTGCCAAATTTGTTTAGCATTGTTGCTTCGGTAGTGGGGTTTTCATCGCAGAGCGATGATATATTTATAGAACAGACGCAAACACACTTCAATCGATGCCAGCGGCATCGCATTACTCTATCCAATCAAACAAATATTGCTCATTATGTTCAATATTGAATTTCTTTAAAAGCCCCAGATACTCCTGTTTGAAGGTTTGTTTTTTATGGTGTTCCTTTTGCCCAGCTATATATTCAACTACATTATCTAATTGCGAATGTCCGTACGAGAATGCACCAAAACCTGATTGCCATTCAAACTTGAAGCGGCTCAATTTTTTGTCGTTCACAAGGTCATTGCTGGATTTTTTATTTCGCGAACCAGGTCAGATAAACAACAAGAAGGGCGCATACCAATTAAAAGATGAATATGGTCGGGCATACCATTGATGCTGATTAGTTTTTGTTCTTTTTTACGGACAATGCCGGTAATGTATTTATAGAGTTCATCTTCCCAATCTGGTTTTACCAGGCAATTTCGGTTTTTAACTGCAAAAACAACCTGTATGTGTATTTGAGAGTAAGTGTCCGCCAGGGCGTAGCTTTTTATGCGACACCTCTGGTGTCGTAGGGTCTTTTGTTATAGCTTATCTATAAATATGGGATGCCTCTGGCATCAGCACAAAAAGGAACAACACTCAATTGCAACCCTACTTCTTCTTCAACTCCTCAATCTCCTTCTTCAGCTCTTCAATGGTTTTTTGCTGTTCTTTCATACCGGCTATCAGAATGGGTATCATTTCGGTGTAGTTAAGGGCACTGAAATCAACGGCGGGGGTTAGTTGTTTGCCTTGTTTGCCATCTACCATTTCGAATGTGGGTGGTTGAATGGTTTTTTTGATGGCTCCGGGTATTACCTGTTCTACTTCATCAACAATTAAACCATACTGGGTACCCTGGGGTAAATTCATCTGGCGGTATTCGCCGGTTTTGTAAGTGTAGGTGGCAGGTTTAAGGCGGTTAATTAAATCAAGCGCGCCGGTTAGCGGCTCAATGTTGTTTTTCAACTTTCTGTCAGATGGCTGATAGGCACCTGTGCAGTAAACGTTGCCGCTAAAGTAGCCCGCATAGGCCGAAGGGTTGTCGGGCTGCACAATTCCATAAATAGCATACTGGGCCGCAGCGCTGTCGGCTTCGCCATATACCCCAAAAGAAAATCCATCAAGATCTACCCCTTTGCCAACGCCATAAAGTCCATAAGCAAAGCCTCCGCCCTGCGCAATGGTACCAAACGCTTGTACGCCATACGCGAATCCACCGGCAGCGTTGACGGTTCCTGTGCTGTATGTACCCCAAACATAACCACCGCCACTGGTGCCGTTTTGTGCAACGGTTCGTACCCCGTAACTTAAAGCACCACCACCAGGATTGATATTAATAGCCTGTAAAGCATACCCGCCGTACGAGCCACTATTAATTGCATATAAAGCCGTGCCTCCCCCCTGGTGCAGAACAAATCGCCCGGCCACGGTGTCATTGCTTGAAACATCTAAAGTAACACCCGGGTTTGTTAAACCAATGCCAACATTTACTGCATTAGCACCGGTGCCGCCTAATACTAAAGCATTGCTTTCGGTAATTGCAGCATACGCACCTATTGCTGTGGCGTTAGTGAGGCCGGTTCCGGCATCAGCACCATAACCTATAGCGGTATTATAGCTACCGGTAGTATTATTAAGCAGAGCCCTATAACCCAGTGCTGTGTTTCCTATACCTGTGTTTGAAAGAAGCGACTGATAACCTAATGCACTCGAAGAGTTGGAAGAGCTGTCTTCTATCCGGCCTGCTTCAACGCCATTAACTTTAAGCATTAAACTTTGATTATCGCTGGTGCCAAGATAATTGGTGCCATATGTGGTGCCGGCATTACCGGTAAGGTTCCAAGCGTTGCTTGCGGTACCAGGGGCACCGGTAGCCCCTGTAATGCCCGGTAAGCCCGTTGGTCCGGTTAACCCGGCACCTGTTAATCCGGTTGGCCCCGTAATACCGGGGTTACCAGGATTGCCTGCTGAACCGGTTGGCCCTGCAATACCAATGCCTGTTGCACCTGCAGCACCGGTGGGTCCGGTAATGCCCGGTGCACCTTGCAGACCTGTTGGCCCGGCCACTCCTGCACCGGTTACCCCGGTGGCACCGGTAATACCCGGGTTGCCTGGTAAACCCGTTGGCCCAGTTACACCGGCACCGGTGGGCCCGGCTGCGCCGGTTGCTCCGTTAGCCCCTGTGCTTCCGTAAGCGCCAGTTGCTCCGGTTACCCCCTGCGGTCCAGGGGCGCTGTTAGCGGCAAAAAGCGCATAAGGCACGCTTAAAAGGGCTGTAGTACCCATGTTGGTGTAGTTAACGCCACCGGCAGGGTCTAGCTCAACTTCCAGATATTTATTACCGGTGCTCCAGTTTACTAAAGCCAGGTTGCCGGCTGCACCGATGTGGGTGTTTACCAACCCAAATTGATTAACGGTGTCTTTTTGTGATTCGATATAAACGGCTGTATCGGTAGGGGAACCATCATGTATGGTAAACCGGAAGGATACAACAGTGCCGGTAGTAACCGGCTGGCCGGTGTTATTGCGGACAACGGCCTGATAGTTTATTCTTAATGGAGCCTGGGCATGGATGGTTGTAAATGCGGAAAGTATTAAAAGAAACGGGAGGAATTTTTTCATTTTAAGGCAGTTTATTAGTTAACAGATAAGTGCAGTCAATTGGTTTTTATTAGGTTAAAATTGCTGAAACAGGTATGGTCTTTTACTTCCACTGAAATGTCTTCAGCATCCGCTTCATGTCTTCTTTTACAAAAGTAACAACCGGTGCCATACTATCAGTATTGGGTTCACTGTTAAAATACAGTGCGCCGCGTAAAAAATGACGCGTGCTGTCAGTTAAAAAGAATTGAACGTTGCTGGCTGCATTACCGCCCACATCATATAGCAGCCCACCTACGCCGTGGTCGTTTTGAATACGGATTTCATCAATGTAATCAGCCTTGGTAGTATGTTTAAAAGAAAGCTTGTGGGCGTCTTCAATCAGGCGCTCCAGCTTCATGGTATCATTAATTTCCTTATAGGTAAGATTGATAACCCCATTCAGCGACGGGAAGTTCACATTCAGCCAGCAATCAATACTCATTATTTTTTGTCCGAAGAAAATGGTGTCGTTGGTAACGTTTGCGTAAACGGGTTTTTCAAATTTAAAGGGGCAGTCCTTGGGGTCATACATTTCGTATTGCCTTTCGGGGAAAACAACGCGGGGATAGGCTTTGGGTTTAGGCGTGTAATCGCCATGGCAACTGCTTAAAGAAATGGCAAGCACCGCAAGTAGTAAACAAAACAAACCTCCAATTTTAGCCTTATGCTTCATTCGTAATTTTCACTTTTTCAATCCTGTTATTCATCACCGATATGATGGTAAATTTATAGTTTAACTGGCGTATTTCTTCCCCGTTTTTGGGTATACGGCCGGCAATTTCCAATATCAGGCCGGCAAGTGTTTCTGCCTCACCCCTTATTTCGTCAAAAGTTTCGGTGTCTATTTCCATTAACCGGCAAACATCAACCAGTGGAGTGTTGCCATCTGAAAGAAAATTTTTGTCGTCCAGCTTTCTGAAATTGCTATCCACTGTGTCGTCGAATTCATCGGTTATATCGCCTACTACTTCTTCAATGATATCTTCAAGGGTAATAATGCCAGCCGTACCACCGAACTCATCAACTACTATAGCCAGGTGTTTTCGGTTTTGCTGTATTTCGCGCAGCAGGTCATCAATCTTTTTTCCTTCAGGTACAAAGAAGGGCTCGCGCACCATGCTTTGCCAGCCAAAAGTGGCATCCTGATTCAGGTGTTCCAGCAGGTCTTTGATATTTAATACCCCTACAATATCATCTAAACTGTTTTTATAAACCGGGTAACGGCTATAACCGGTTTCACGGATAAAATCCATTAGTTCTTTAAAGTTGAATTCGTAATCAAGCGCCGCAACATCTGTGCGGGGCCGCATGATTTGTTTTACGGTAATGTTGCCAAAATGCACAATGCCCTTCAGCATTTTTGCATCCTGTTTCGATTCCTTTTTTTCAACGGTTATTTCAATGGCTTTATTAATTTCTTCGATATCAATTTCGGTATTGTAACGTTTAAGCCGCTTTTCTATTTGTTTGGTTGAGCCAACCAGAATGTAATTGATGGGCTGGTATATTTTTACCATTACCAAAAATATACCCGACATGGCCCGGGCTATTTTTAATTTATTGTGGGTGGCGTATACTTTGGGTGTGGCTTCGCCAAACAATACCAGCAAAAAAGTAACAAACACCAGGTTCCAGATAAACTCGAGCGCTGTGCCGGGTATAACGAAATGGAAAACGGTAACGTCGCTGAAAAACAGCATGCGTTTGGTAACAAAGTACGACGTAACAATAACCCCGATGTTGGTGAGGTTATTGGTGATTACAATGCTTGAAAGCAGGTACCTGGGGCGTTCAAGCAATTTGGCTACGCGGTTGTCCTCGGGGTCTTCACTCTCCCGCAGAGAGCCTACTTCAGCATTGCTTAACGAAAAGAAGGCAATTTCGGAGGCCGACATAACCCCGGAAAAAAAGATGAGGATAAGAATGATAAGGTTGGCACTAACAACGATGCCGGTAGGCGCATTAATAAAAGCCTGCAAAAGAATAGAGAGAAAGTGGACCGGACCGGTATTCAAGGTAATTTAATTTAAAACGGCTTCTTAGAGGCTAATATAATATAATTAAGAAGCCCCGCTAACATGAAACATGCCAGCGGGGCTTTTGCAATATTAAAAGGGATAAATTCCTTGTAAGTTCTTATTTTTTAGAACGGAAGGTCATCGTCTGCCGCAGAGTTACTTGCGCGCGATTCTTCGTGCTGTGGTTGGGTGTTTGAATTTGAGTTGGAATTGGAGTAAGACGAACGGCCTTCATCATTGCCTCCGCCACTGCTGTCTCTTTTGCCATCAAGCATTCTAAAATTATCGCAGATAATTTCGGTAATGTATTTTTTGTTGCCGTCTTTATCGTCGTAAGAGCGGGTGCGTATTTTACCTTCAATGTAAACCAGTCCGCCTTTTCTTAAATACTTTTCGGCAATTTCTGCTTGTTTTTTGGTTGGTATTTTAATATTGTGCCATTCTGTTTGCTCAACTTTCTGGCCCTCCTTATTTTTGTAGCTCTCGTCTGTAGCTATCGAAAATTCAGCAATAGCATTGTCGTTTGAAAAATGCTTTAGCACGGGGTCTTTGCCTAAGCGGCCGATTAACGTTACTTTGTTTACCATCTTGTAAAAATTAAATAGTGAGAAAATATTATACCTACGCCGACTTCCAGTTTTTACCGGCGCAATTGAAAATAAAATTAAACTAAATTTTTTAGCTTTAGGTATAAATGCACAGTTTTTGGAAATGCGAAGTCATCTAATTGGCTAAGTTTTACCTTTTGCGCCTCTTTTAGCTTACACTTTTTAAAACTTTGTGGCTCAATTTCAATGAATTGTGCATGTATTTTGCGATGTGTTAGAAGTTGCACCGGGCCTTCGGAATAGCCTGAGATTTCAAAGTCAGTGTTTCCTAAATATATGGCAATAGCTTCTTTTATGTTTTTTTTAAGCGGTTTGGCGGTTTCGAACATGGGCAGTTCGTACAAATTTTTCCAGATATCACTATCAGTTCTTTTGCGGATAAATATCTCCTTCTTGTTTTTAATTACAAGATAATTAAAGTAGCGCTCCTGTATTTTTGTTTTTTTCTTTTTAAGCGGTAGTTCTTCAATCTGGTTTTGCTGGTAAGCGATACAGAATTTTTGAAAGGGGCATGCATCGCAAAGCGGGTTCTGCGGGCTGCAAACAACTGCGCCAAAATCCATAATGGCCTGGTTATAGGGGCCCGGCGCTTTTTCATCAATCAGTTGTTGTGCAAGTACGGCAAATTTCTTTTTTCCTTCGGTTGTATCAGCGGCCAGGTCAATACCGAATACCCGTGCCAGCACCCTTATCACATTTCCATCAACCACTGCTTTTTTTTCGCCAAAAGCAAACGAGGCAATGGCAGCTGCAGTATAATCGCCAACCCCTTTAAGCTTTTTAAGGCCATCAAATGCTGATGGGAAGCTGCCATTATAATTGGCTTGTATGTTTTTAGCCGTTTCGTGCAGGTTGCGGGCACGCGAATAATAACCGAGGCCCTGCCATAGCTTCATTACCTCGTCTTCAGGCGCATCGGCTAAATGTTTTACGGTAGGGTATTTTTGTTTGAAATTAAGGAAGTAGGGAAGACCCTGTTCAACCCGGGTTTGTTGCAGAATAATTTCAGATAACCAGATAAAATAAGGGTTTTTCTCCCCTTTCCATGGCATGTGGCGGTCATTTTGGGTATTATTCCAGTTTAAGAGGAGTTTGGCAAATTGCTTGTTGGTTATCATATACGCTAAAGGTAAGGGGCTTTGAACTTGCTTTCTGACCTACTTAAAGGACGATTTTAATTGAATTAAAAATCAAAAACCGCTATTTGCTGTATTTGTTTGAAATATTTTTTACATTTTTACAGAACATTTTTGACTCTCAATTACTATCGTTAAACCCTTAATTACAAGCCCTATGAGAAAAGCTGATGTCGTAACAAAAGTAGCAGACCTTACCGGAGTACCCAAGGTTGATGTATTGGTTACCCTGGAAGCCTTCTTCAGAGAAGTAAAAAACTCGGTGAAGAGTGGCGAAAACGTTTATGTACGTGGTTTTGGAAGCTTTATTGCTAAAAAGCGTGCCCAAAAAATTGGTAGAATTATCAAACGCAACGAAACCATCGTAATTCCGGAGCATTACATACCTGCTTTTAAACCTGCAAAAACGTTTGTTGATGCAGTTAAAAAAGGAAAGTTAGTTGCTACTGAGAAGAAATAACGGATGTGCGCATGTGTTCAAGTGTTTAGTTGTTAAAGTAATACAGTTATAATCTGACTAAAATAGCCTGAGCACTTGAATACGGTAACACCTGAACACATTTATTACTCAAAAACGAATTTTAGGAATAGGTTTGCGGCTGTAACTGCAAACCTATTTTAATTTGTGAGTGCCAACAGCCGCCCCTTTAGGGGCTGGAAGGGGTGGGGCCGGAGCAAACAATTAAAGTTTTAGAAAACACCAGGGAGTACCTACTAAATTCAAACAAACATAAACACCATCGCTTTACGGCGGCATATATTACAATGAGAAGAAATCAGCTAATTGTTATTTCGGCATGCACTGCCCTGCTTATTGCCATTTATTTTTTCGGGAGCACAAAAAAGCCTAAAGACGATGGAGCTGCACCGATGGGAGGCCATGCCCAACCTCAGCAGCAGGCCGCACAGCCCGAGGCGCTTGATATTGAAAGCTATATTGCTGAAATAAAGAGCAAGGCCCCTGCCGCAACACAGCAAACGCTGGATGCAGCTGAAAAGGCACAACAGTATCCTGAATTGATTGACACCTATAAAAAAATGGATAAGCCCCTGGCAGTTGCTTATTATGTAGTTAAAGAAGCCAACAGGGCTAACACGTTAAAGCAATATGTGAATGCCGGCGACTATAATTCGGCCCTGATGCAATCGGCGCCGGATGATAAAGCAAGGAAATTTTTAGGTGCAAATGCAATTGTTTGCTATAAAAAGGCAGTGGATATGGATTCGGCAAATACCGATAATCGTATCCGGTTGGCAGGCGCTTATATGGAAGAAGGGGGCCAACCGATGTCGGGAGTGCTTATGCTTTTAGATATTGTAAAGAAGGATTCTACCAATGTAGATGCCCAATTAATGTTAGGCCGTTTTGGTCTAATTTCAGGACAAATCGATAAAGCCATTGCTCGTTTCGAAAAAGTTCTATATTTGCAGCCTCAAAATTCGGAGGCTTTGTTCTTGCTGGCGGAAGCTTACAACGACCAGGGCAACAAACAAAAGGCCATTGATCTGTTGGAAAGATGCAAGAAAGCAGTGAAGGACCCGGCAACGAAAAAGGATATTGAGAAAGCTATAGAAACTATTAAGAAGCCAAAAAGCTAAAAATTTATTCAACTAAAAAAAGCGAGCCATGCCCTGCGGAAAAAAGAGAAAGAGACATAAGATTGCAACCCACAAACGCAAAAAGAGACTAAGAAAAAACCGTCATAAGAAGAAGTAATTCTTCGCGTTGGCAGGCGGATGCTTTCACTCATCCGCCTGCCATATAACGCTTTACCCACTTTCCTTTCCTTACATCGGGCTTATCCTTCATGATTTTTAACTGTGCCTGAAAGTTTGGGCACTAAAATTATTTTACATTGAACAAGGAATTAATCATCAATTCGACCCCGACAGGAATTGATATTGCTTTGCTGGAAGATAAGCACCTGACTGAATTACACCAGGAGCGTTCAAATAATCAATTTGTTGTAGGCGATATTTACCTGGGCCGTATTAAAAAAGTAATGCCCGGTTTAAATGCTGCCTTTATTGACGTAGGCCACGAAAAGGACGCCTTTTTACATTACACCGACCTTAGCCCTGAGATACGTTCGGTAATGAAATTTACCACCGGCACTATTGCAGGCAACATGCCGCCAGAACAAATTCTCAATAACTTTGAACTGCAACCAGAAATTGTAAAAACAGGTAACGTAAAAGAAGTACTACAAAACAAAAACAACCTGCTGGTTCAGATACTAAAAGAACCTATTTCAACCAAAGGCCCGCGCCTTACCTGCGAGATTTCGCTGGCGGGCAGGTTCCTGGTATTAACCCCTTTTAATGACCAGGTAGGAGTATCGAAAAAAATTGACTCGGCCGAAGAACGTAAGCGCTTAAAAGTGCTGGTAGAAAGCCTGAAGCCTAAAAACTTTGGCGTAATAGTAAGAACCGTTGCTGCTGGAAAAAACGCTGCCGTGCTGCACGAAGACCTGCTAATGCTTACTGAAAAGTGGCAGGCCATGATGCGTAGCCTTAAAGGAGCACAACCGGTTACAAAAGTTTTAAGCGAGTTGAGCAAGACCAGTGGAATTTTGCGCGACCTGCTTTCGCCGCAGTTCAACAAAATTGTAACCAACGATGTAAAGCTGGCCAAGGAAATTGAAGATTACATTGAGCGCCATGCGCCTGAGAAGAAGGATATAGTTAGCCGCTACACAGGCAGCACACCTATTTTTGACCACTTTGGTATTACCAGGCAAATTAAAGTTGCCTTTGGCAAAACAGTTAACATACCTAACGGAAGTTACCTGATTATAGAAAAAACGGAAGCCTTACATGTTATTGACGTAAACAGCGGCCACCGGAGCACCATGGATGGCAGCCAGGAAGGCAATGCGCTGAAAGTAAACATGGAAGCCGCCGAAGAAATTGGCCGCCAGTTAAGGCTGCGCGACCTGGGTGGCATTATTGTTATCGACTTTATTGACATGAAGAATCCCGATAACAAACGTATTCTTCAACAAAAGATGAAAGAGGTAATGGACAGCGACCGTGCTACGCATACCATCCTTCCGTTGTCGAAATTTAACCTGATGCAGATTACCCGCGAGCGTGTGCGCCCCGAGGTTAATATTTCAACTACCGAGAAATGCCCTACCTGCGGCGGCACCGGCGAGATTAATGCATCGTTGCTGTTGATTGATGAAATGGAAGAAGACCTTAACCATTTATTAAACACACATACTACCCTTAAGCTTTACTGCCACCCAATTTTTGCTGCCTACCTGCAAAAGGGTTTTCCATCGCGCCGCATGAACTGGTTTATCAAATACAAAAAATGGGTTCGTATTTACCAAAACGAAGATTTTGCAATTACGGAATACAAGTTTTTTGATGATAATGATGAGGAGATTAAGATAGATTAGGGAATGCTGAGTTGTGATTTTTGAATGATGATTTAGTAGCCTTTGGTCTCTGAAATTCATAAACCGGTTTATTCAGTGGTATTCTTTATCTTGGAAGTATGTTGACATTTACAGTAAATGAGAAAACTTCCAAAGGAAAATCGTTACTTGAGTTTGCGCAAAAACTACAAGCTGATAAGCGCGAAATACGAATACGCAAATTCAGAAAGCTAACTGATGAGGAAATGGCTTTACCCGGCAAACCTGTAAGCGAAGAACAACTGGAAGAATGGCTAAACCGACCGGATACAGGTAAAGGTGTTAGTGCAGAGCAGTTGCTTACGCGGCTGGGTAAAAAATACAGCAATAGAATCCATGCAATAGCTTAAATTATAGATGGCGTTAGAATAAATAGTAGCCAAGCTAGATAATTGTCCACAAAGCATTATTTCTTACCGAACAGTGCTTTATGAGCTCCGGGTCCTTTCCTTTTTAGACCCATACCGATTAGGTATAAATCAGGAATGTGATATCTCTTCTCTTTATTCTTAGGGGTAAATTTATACTCGTATAAAACTCCAATATCCTCCAATCTTCGCTTAATTTCTGGGATGCCAATTTTGCTTAATTCGGTAGATTGCCTGGATATTTCTGTTAAAGCTCGGTCTAAAGCAGATTCCTCAATGGGAAATTGTTGGTGATGATTTTTTAAGTCGTCAAAAACAAGTTGCAGACTAGGGTATTCCTCTCTAATATCCTGAACCCGATGTTGCGAAACCTTATCCATAGCAAGCTCCATGTTTCTAGGTTTTAAAGGATAATCACGGTCTTGATTGTCTTTTTCTGCTAATTGTTTTGCAGCCGCTTCACTAAATAAATTTAATAAGCTTCTTGGTTGAACGCGTCTTTTCGTATCGCTTACGTGATATAATATCCAGTTATAGGGGAAAGCTTTATTGTTACCACCCATATACTCACCTAATAACTTCTCAAGCAATCTTCTATTCTCCGACTCCTGCAATTCTGGAATTAACCCTAACAATTCTCTCTTGTCAGACTTGTCAGATATAGATGTTTTTAGCCACTCTGGCAATGCGTAACCTGAATGCCATAATCGCTTCCAAACTACATTTAAAAGCTGGTCATATTCCCAGCTGATTTCTGAATTATGATTATTAAACTTTACCTTATCTGTAAGATTGATTTCGCGATCAAAAATATCTTTACGCATAAAAATTTTTGATCGCAAAAAAGGAAATCTAGCTTGGATGTCTCTCCATATTTCTAATAATGCACTCAAAAGCTTCCCTCTGAGAGCACCTTCTTCTTTAATCTGCACATCGAGATAGTCATATATAACCGTTACAAATTGATTTTTTTCTTGAAGCGCAAGGTTTAAATTTTGAATACGTACTTCAATGTCCATTGGATTTGAATCCTTGGACTCTTGAATGAATTGCTTCCAATCAATGGCTTTCTTAACTTCGCTTTCATCTGTTTTGACGTAGCGAAGGAGAAGGAGTTGCCAAAAGTTTCTACAGGTTTTCGGGTCTTCGGATGTTAAACTTTCGAAAACGGCAGAAGAAGGATATTCATTTGTTATGTCCAAGCCTTTAACCCATATTGTTTTGCTGATTTCGGCATCATTAGCTTCGCAATATTCAGCTAGGGCAAAAGCATATTCCTTATGGGATAAAACCGCATATAAAGCGGTTTTTCCTGCACCTTTTTCCCCCAAGATAAGGTACTTATTCTTGTCAAATATAAATTTATAATCCTTTCTTGGGTAAAAGCTATTTGTAAGATTCTTCAATTCTTTGAATTCATATTCGCTTGCAGAAGATCCATCAGGCGAGATAGACTTAAAGCCATTGAGCAATGCAATAATTTGATCATTACTATTAAGTACTTGCGTCGACGATTCGTTTGCTTTTAAATTAGTACCACTAATTAGGGTAGCCATTTTTAAGTAAGGATTATTGCCGTTGTCTTCTTCGGCTAGTGCTTTTAGCTTATCTGAACTATCAAGCAAAACTGCTAAATTATTATAGGGGACTTCTATAGGATAATGTAATGCCGTTTCATCTGCGATGTAGGGACTTTCATTGGCGGGATAGTATAAGTCGGAAAACAATGCATACGAACGTTCTAAGAAATAATCTCTTTCATCTTGAGCTAACGGTGCTGGTGGGACAGGAGAGTTAACCAAATAAAATTTTAGATTTTCATGTTGTTTTAATTTTGGCAAAATGGATTCTAATCCAAACATATTTTGTCTGTTTCCATAAAAGAATAAAAATGACTGGCTAGCATAACGGGTTAGGAAAACTCCTCCTAAATCGTTTAACCCTGTCCTAGTGTCAATCAAAATATAGTCAGGATTTAAGTCCTTTTCAATTCTCTTTAGTAAATAATCAATTGGATATTTGCTATTGCTCTGAAATACTGAGTTTAGTTTAGAAAATTTGCTTAGATAAAGATTTTCTTCTGCGCTCATTATTGTTGCAGGAAAGACTAAAAGTTCCCCACCCTGACTACCAACGATATCTTGACGATTTATCGCATAATAATAATCACCTAAAGTTACGTTGTCCTCGTTGTATTTGAACGAAATCAAATCAACCAAATAATCCGCTACCCCTCTAAATTGCTCTATATCCGGAAAGTCAGAAGAAAACAAGCTTGCTAGACCTGGCGCTTCTAAATCAAAATCTAAAAGAGCAACTCGTTTCCCCTTGCGGGCCAACTGTATAGCCGTAATGGCCATAGCGGTTGTCCTTCCCACCCCTCCTTTAAATGAGTAGTAACAAACAATAGGAACTTTGCTTTCGTATCGATTAGTAACATCCCAATTTAAAAGTCCGATATGCCGATCAACATAATAAACTTTCCTTTCTATATTCTGTGGCGGTAAATAGTCTTTGTTATTGAGGTCAGTATAAATATAGCTTTCAATATCAATTGCCCCAATACGCTCTACGTTGCTCCCAATTGCTTCCTGTATTGCAGATTGCAATCCTTCCGGCGGCGAAATTAAATAAATAGAGAATCGAGCATGAACATCACAAACAATATAAGTTTCAATGTCACCCACTAACCGTAAGATGTTTTCCTGTATGTATTCTCTTACGTTTTCAAATGTATTCATAGTATAAAGATTGAACTATATGAATGAGTTAAAGGCCATTTTATTAATCATATCAAAACATTTTTCCTGTTCGATCTGAAATTCATTGCTTAAAGCCTCGTTCCAAGATAGGCTTTTATCTTCATATCTTTTAAGTGGATCCCAAGCAGCACATATATTTGGACAATCTACAGCAACGTCTATTAAATAAGGCCTGATTGCCGAAAGAGTGGTCGCACTTGTGACCCTATAATTTAGTTCAGTGTTCATTCGGTTTATATTGTGTCTTACCGCGAGAGGATTAAAAACACTACTACCGATCGAACCTACCAGTTTTAGATAGCATTCAACCACATAGCCTGCCATATAACATGCATTATGAAAGTGTTTTTGTTTATGAAGGAAGATACAGCTATCTCTCATCCTTTCAGCCGTATCTAGAAAATTATCTGCCATAGCAATTTGTTATAGTATGAATCTCCAGTTTTATGTAATGTTACTTACAAATTCTAGTATTAATTATAAAACGGCACTAAGAAATTATCATAATCTAACGTTCACCCCAACAACCCCACAAACCTAAACACCTCCTCAAATTTATTATAGAGCGGCACCGGTGCTACCCTGATAACATCCGGTTCACGCCAATCGGCAATTACACCGGCTTGGGTTATTTTTTGAAATAGTTTTTTGCCATTGGCTTTTGTTTGAATAGACAGCTGGCAGCCGCGGTGTTTCTTGTTGGCAGGTGTAATTACGTTAAAGGAAACCCTGCCGGCCTCGGTTTTTTGTTTTAGCAGAAACTCTAAGTAAGCGGTAAGCAGTTCACTTTTTTTGCGAAGGGCTTTGATGCCCGCCTTATCGAATATTTCCAGCGAGGCTTTGTGTGCTGCCATAGATAGCACCGGGGCATTGCTTATTTGCCAGCC
>CAISWS010000055.1 GCA_903889265.1 uncultured Bacteroidota bacterium | reverse complement strand
AGTTGTAATCTTGGCCATAGTTTTTTGTTCGCAAAACGAAACTATGAACCCGCTCTGTCTTTATTGACTTATGCGGGTTTTTATTATTAACAGCATATTGTGTACTTTTTGGTCAGCCTCGGAACAGCCAATACCAATTACAACAGTCTGATTTATTAAAGAAGTCAGTTTGACCCCGCCAGATTCAAAACCGGGTAAATTAATGATTTTGACTTCTTGGGAAAATACCCAAAAACAGGTGTCGCACGGAGAAAATACAGAGTTAACAGCCGAGTAATAAAAAGCGGCGAAATGCATTTTCGATATTTTCTGAAGAGGGCTGTTCTTTTTGTTGCTATAGATATTTGACCTTGCTGAGGTCAAAATGCATTGAATTAATAGCGTTGCCTTTGGGGGGCAACTTTCAGGGATGTTGATGCTGATTTACCCGGGACTTGCTATATTTATAGTAATACCATAAACTTACACCATATTCAATTTTACACATGAAAAAAATAATTTTTGTTTTGCTGCTTGCGTTTACCTGCGGTTGTTTCAGCTTACAGGCACAGTGCACCATTAATACGAACAACGCTGCGCCGGGTGTTACGCCAGCTAACCCTGTTGATACACTTACAGAGGGTGTTTCGTATGCGCAAACGTTTCAGATATATATTCCGGCTACGTATGAGGGCAGTGCGATAGATTCGGTACACCTGAGTGTTAGCGGAGAACCGGCGGGACTTTCGGTTTTTTATTTACCGTACGACAACGGGGGCGAAACTATTAAGGGGGGAGCCAATGGCGCTATTTGCTTTAGCGGGGTAACTTACGATGCGGTGGGTGCTTATCCTTTATCTTTTACCGGTACGGTTTACTCGGGCGCAAATACTGCTTCGCTGGCAAGCCTGCCGGCCAATTTTAGTTATACCTTTTATGTTAAAGCACCGGCGCCTGACGGATACCATTGCGATACTGTTATGAATTTAAATGTGGCTTATGATGATACCGTGTATCTGCCGCTTGGAGCGCCAAACAACGGGTACCTTTCGGGTAACGGTGCAGTGAGCTATGCCGGTAATTATTACCCCTTTAAAGCCATTGCCGAAAAACTGATTGGTGGTGTTGGGGATTCGGTTACCGGGGCTATGATTGAATTTGGCCATGTAACTATTAACCCTTCGGATTCGGGAAAACTTGTTGGAATTTATTTATATGATGATGACGGGCCGCTGGGAAGCGGGGCCATAGCGGGGGGGCCTGGTTATGTGCTTGACTCGGCGTTTATTTCGCTTAAAACCATTGCTACGGATGTACAAAACCATGCTTTTTCAACGGTGGCATTTAGCAGCGGCACCAGGCTTACTTTACCCAATTTTTTTATTGTAGTTAACCTGCCACAAACCACCGGTGATACGATAGTGGTTTTTACCAACGATGCCCAAACTACCAACGGTGCCGGCTACCTTTATATTACCGCATGGTACCCATACTCGGCAGTTGCCGGTTTAAGCAGCGATAGCCTGGGCAATTTTATTGGCGCCACTGTTTGCGGTAACGAGCCTGAGGCACCGGGCCCGGGCTTTGATGCATTACCTGCGTCAATTTGTTTAGGAACCACTGTTAGTTTTAATAATGCCACCCTTGGCAACCCCAGCAGCTTTAGCTGGAATTTTGGTGACGGCACACCGGGTTCATCACTTTTAAACCCTACGCATGTTTTTACGGATACCGGTGTTTACCTGGTATCGTTAACCGCAGGTAATGCAGGGGGCAGTGTAACTTACAGCCATTACCTGAGGGTGCATGGCAACCCATCTGCCACCGGTACCATAACCAACGCTACCGGTTTAAGTGCGACTGATGGTGAAGTGGTATTAACTATTTCGGGTGGCAGGCACCCCTATACATTTAACTGGAGCAATGGCAGCAACGGCGATACACTGCTTAATGTTGCACCCGGTACTTACGAGGTAACTGTAACCGATACTAACAGTTGTGTGGTGACAGATACATTTCGCGTTTCGTACAACATTGGCATCAATGTTTTAAGCGATGATGTGCAGATAAAAATTTACCCTAACCCGGCCAGCGATGTTTTGTTTGTGCAAACCGGTAATGCGGTTATTACAAAACTTGAAGTGATGAATGTAGTTGGGCAAACCGTTTTGGTACAGCCCTGCAACAATAGTTTTTACGGGCTACCGACCAATGCCCTTGTGCCTGGCAATTATTTGCTTTTGGTGCAAACTGATAAGGGCATGGTTAAAAGGATATTTACGGTTGTAAGAGATTAGGACGTAACCTGGCCGGGGCAACGGGTAACCTTTTTATTTTTATTGATATTTTATTTTTACCTTACGCTTAAAATAAAAATATGGAAACACAGGATTACCAACCACAGAACACCGGAGGAGTGCGCTCAACCTTTTTGACTGTTATTTGTGTACTTACTTTTATTGGCAGCGGCTGGGGCGTTTGCAAAGCAGTGCGGGAGTATGCGCAGGCTGATACTATAGTCGCCATGACCTCGGCAAAACTGGAGGATGCACAGGATAAACTGGACGGTAAGGAACAACCCGGTTTTGTAAAGGGGATATTCAGCTCGCTTGCCACTAACCTTAATGCAGCCAATATCCGGCAGCAGGCTATACTTAGCCTGGTATCGTGCCTGCTTACGCTGGGTGGGGCTGTTATGATGTGGAACCTGAAGAAGGCAGGTTTTTATTTATATATAGCCGGCACCATTGTTTTAGTTGTAGCGCCTATTATTATGATGGGCACCGGAGTTATAGGACTGATAGGCAGCGGAATGAGCGCACTGATTGGTGTGGTGTTTATTGTGATGTATGGGGCTAATTTGAAGGATATGAGGTAAGGCTGCCAGCAGTTTTACTTGCAAAAAACCGCAGGCTGCAGGGCTTGCGGTTTTTTTATTTGGGTGTGGGGCTACGAGCTTTCAGCACCCGAAAGTATTTCAGCTGCAACTTACTGGCATACAATTTGGTTTTAAATGGTGCAAGAACCATTGTTTATGAAACCGGCGCAGTTTGCTATTATGATTGTTTTACTCTCAGGCCTTTGGCTGAATGCCAAAGCCGGGGAGCCTGTGTGGGTTACCCAAGCCAAAACACCTTCGTTATTATTTAAACACCCGCATAAACAGGCAATAGACCTGTGCCGCGAATATAAAAGGAAGGTAATTGCAGGCAATGTATTAATACCGGCAGGAGCCTGTGCACTGGGTGGCGGGCTTTACCTGATATATAAGGGCAGCTACAATGTGGTTAACCAGCTGGAGCATGGCACTTACGAATACCGCAACCAGCCTGCATCCAGGCAGAGCGTTGCTTTTGTTGGTGGCGGGGCAGCGTTGGTTATAGTCGGCCTGGCTTTGGCGCCAGGTGGGTTTATTATGGCCACTGTTGCCCACACAAAATATTGCCGGTACTGCCGTGCCGGTGGTGCCATGTATATAACCCCAAGCCAGACAGGGTTGGGGGTGGCTTTTAATTTTTGATTATGCTCAGGTCGGGTTTGGGTAGGCTATGCCGAAATGGGGCTGGGTTGGGAGTTACGCTGATGGAAATATAAAAATACCCGCATTAGAAATGCGAATGCCATATAATCCTCGTTGAAACAAACGAGGACCAGTTGGAAAGACAACCATCCTATAGAATGTTTTTCATTTGATTTTACAAAACAGAAGCTGGATTGCATACATAACAATCCCGTTGCCCAGGGCAATCGGGTCTAAATTTTTAATAATTGCTCTCTAAAGGCATCGCTTCTTGCGGCTTTCAGCCTTTTGCGTTGGATACT
>CAISWS010000054.1 GCA_903889265.1 uncultured Bacteroidota bacterium | reverse complement strand
CAAAGCCTGGGCCAACACTCAGTATGTGTATTTCGTTATTCAGTTTTCAAAGCCCTTCGTAAAATCAGGAATCGTAAAGGCCAATGTCGTAACGCAAAATGCCAAACACGACACCGGTAGTTTTTTAAAAGCCTTTGTAAGTTTTGAAACCACTGATGGCGAAGTGATATATGCCAAGGTTGGCATTTCAGCCGTAAGCATTGAAGGGGCCCGCAAAAACCTGGAAGCCGAACAGCCCGGTTGGGAGTTCGACAAAACCGTTGCTAACGCCAAATCCGAGTGGAATAAAGAGCTAAGCAAAATTGAAATTGAAAGTAAAGATGCATCCGTAATGCGCACTTTCTATTCAGCCATGTATCATTCTATGACACCCCCTAACCTTTACCAGGACGTTGATGGCAAATACCGTGGCCGCGACCTGCAGATACACGAAACCAAAGATTTTACTTACTACACTGTTTTCTCATTATGGGATACCTACCGCGCCGAACATCCCCTGCTTACATTAATCGACCGTAAACGCACACTCGATTTTGTAAAAACATTCTTAACCCAGTACGATCAGGGCGGCCTGCTGCCTGTTTGGGAATTATCAAGTTGCGAAACAAATTGTATGATAGCCTATCACTGCGTGCCGGTAATTACCGAAGCTTACATGAAAGGCATTACTGATTTTGATGCCAGCAAAGCTTTGGAAGCCATGAAGAAAAGCGCCATGGAGGACCGCAACGGCCTCAGCAGTTATAAAAAATTCGGATACATTAAAATGCTGGATGCCGGCGAAAGCGTTTCAAAAACGCTGGAGTATTCTTACGATGATTGGTGCATCGCCCAATTCGCCAAAAAGCTCGGCAAGATGGACGACTACAACTACTTCATCAAACGCGCCCTGAACTACAAAAATCTCTTCGACCCATCCACCGGCTTTATGCGCCCTAAACAGGAAGGCTTTGTCTCTCCGTTCGACCCATTTGCTGTAACCCATGATTACACTGAAGCCAACGCATGGCAATACTCCTTCTACGAACCGCAGGATATGACCGGCGAAATAAAACTACAGGGCGGCAAAGAAAAAATGGCGCGTATGTTAGACTCCATGTTCAATGTGCCATCAAAAATGCACGGCCATGCGCAAAGCGATATCTCCGGTATGATAGGCCAGTATGCACACGGTAACGAGCCAAGCCACCACCTGATATACGAATACGATTACGTTGGCCAACCCTGGAAAGCCCAGTTTATGCTGCGCCGCGTAATGAACGAATTATACCACGATGCCCCCGCAGGCCTCTCAGGCAACGAAGATTGCGGACAAATGAGCGCCTGGTATATCCTAAGCGCCCTCGGCTTCTACGAACTATGCCCCGGCTCCGACCACTACGACATCGGCTCACCCATAGTTGACAAAGCCGTTATCCATTTCGAAAACGGAAAATCCTTTACCATCAAAGCCAACAACAACACAAAAGGAAACGTATATATCAACTCTGCCAAATTAAACGGCAGCAACTACACCAAAAGCTATTTCACATATACAGACATATCTAATGGCGGGGAATTAGAATTTAATATGAGCGCTGAACCCAACAAAACCTGGGGTTCATCGGATGCTGATGTGCCGGTAACGAAGATTGAGTAGAATGTGATAATGTGACAATTATCCAATGTGATAATTGCAAAACAAAATTATGCGTCAGGATAAGATTGAGGAAAATGCTATCGTAAAATTGTCCTTTGAATTCGCATTGGAGATTATCTCTTACGCTGAATTACTAGACACCAGCCGAAAGTATATCGTTGCCAGGCAAATATTAAAATCAGGGACTTCAATTGGCGCAAACGTTAGAGAAGCGCAAAATTCTGAAAGCAAAGCCGATTTTATTCACAAGTTTAAGGTAGCTGCTAAAGAAGCAGATGAGACACAATACTGGCTCCAGCTTTGTAAATTTTCTAAAGGCTATCCTGACTGTGAACATCTGATAAAACGAGTAGAGGAACTAAATAGAATCATCACTAAAATAATTTCAACGTCAAAAAATCAATCTTAATGCCACAATTCGCCAGTTGGTATTATCACATTGGCTAATTGTCACATTATCACATTAAAGAGGACTCAATGAATAAACGCTTTCCTTTCGCCGTAGTAACCATCCTCTTCTTTATTTGGGGCTTTATTACCTGCATGAACGATATTTT
>CAISWS010000053.1 GCA_903889265.1 uncultured Bacteroidota bacterium | reverse complement strand
GTTGAGGTCGGTATATTTCCATGGGCCAGTACCTTTTAACCGTACCTTATACCGGATACCTTGAATAGCTTTATAGTACAAGGCGTTGAATTCTATAAAAATATTGTTTTCATCATGACTTAAAACCAGGCTATCCATACTACGTTTTTCTCCGTTTACTGAAATATTGCCAAAAAAGAGCGGTAATAAGGTTGTTTCCTCCGAAAGGTCCTGTGGCCGGAAATAGCAAAGCCCTTCATTAGTGGCAAGCCATAGATAGCCATTAAAACCCATAATGCTGTTAACCTGGTTACTGCACAGGCCATCCTCTTTTGTGTAATTTTTTATCCTGGTTATAAGGGAATCACCCTGGAGCTTTAAATAGACTTTGCTGATACCTTTAAAACTGGCTGCCCACAAAACCGAATCATTTTCGAAATGCAGATCTTCGGCCAAATCACTTATCAGGCCATTTTGCTCATTTATTGCATAAAACCTGCCTTTAAGGTTCAGAACAATTCCTTTACCTCTTGTAGCCACCCCAAACATATCACCATTAAAACTCTTGGCTGCCGTAATTCGGATATCCCTGAAATATAGTTCCTCTTTTATTCTATTGATGTCGGACATGTAATAATACAACCCCGCAAGTGTACCAATAAGATATTTTTTGCCAGATAACTGACATATCTCGGTAACTCTTTTATCGAGTCCGTCCTGGTGAGAATTATAAATAACCTTGCGATCGCTCGTCAGTAACGCCAGGCCGTTCGTGGCCCCTACTAAAGTCCTTTTACCATCTATCTGCAAAATCTTAGTATGATAAAAATCTATTCCGAAGTACCACCAGAATGAAGAGTCAAGATTGGACTGTGGTTCTCCGTTCATTTTAAAGGTTATGCTTCTGATTGCGCTGGGGCCTTTACCGTTTTTGGGTCCTGCTGAAACAGTAGAATTTAATTGCCGGTCAATCCTCAATAGTCTTGCTTCGGGTAGCCCCACAAAAAGATAATTACCATTGCTGTTTATGCTGGACAATTTGTACGAAAGAGAGGGCTTTGGATTCTCGAATATTCTAATCTGTTTATTGGGTATTATATACACTCCCTGGTCAAGTGTTGCAAGCCATTGGTTCCCTTGGCGGTCAACAAGAATATCAGAAGCGGTTTTTGTAAAGGTGATAGAATCTGTAGTTTTAATTCTACCGTTTTCCGATTGGAGGCAATAGCCGGAATTATTTTTCTGCAACATCCATATTTTTCCATCGACCGTTTGCCGGAGTTTAAGAATTATATTGTTTCGGGGCCATTCATGCTGAAAGGCGTTTCGGCTGCTGTCAATATATACCAAAAACCTTTCAAGCCCCATTAACACTTCATTCCTGTCGAGTATCAGAAAGTTAAAATTTACGCGGCTAAATTCGGTGCCAACAATATATTTGGTAATAGTACGTATAGCAGTATCCCGTATTTCTGACATTTTGTAGTTTACAAGAGAGGAGTACACATATTTATGTGGCCCCAGGTGTAAAACATAAATCAAGGTGCTATCGTTTTTTATCCAGGAAGAGCTATCCGCAAGAAAAAGCTTTTCTTTATCTGCTTCAATTTTGGCAAACCCTCTTTCTACAAATCCCAGCCAAACCTGTTTGTTTGACAGAATCTCCCAGGAGGTGGGCAGCTGCCTGGCGAAAAGCTTTTTAATAACACTGTTATTTGGATGTGGTTCAAATTTTTTGCCATCAAAATAACACATCCCCCCTGATAAGGTTAATACCCAAATCCGGTTATCATCATCGCCTTTTATTTCCAGGATGGTATTATCGGTTAATCCATCGGCTGTGGTATACGTTTTAAAATTGTAGCCATTGTATTTAACTATACCATGGTCGGTTGCAAACCACATAAAGCCATCGTTGTCCTGGTAGGCACAATAAACCTCATTACTTGGCAATCCATCGTTGCTGTTGAAATTATGAAACGCCACCTGCGACCGAGCACTGCGTGCTTGCAAAACACCCAGCAAAATGAAAACAATAAGTTTAAAGGTGAACCGGTTCAGCATATATCACACAGGCAATTATTTAAATCGTTGCTGTATATGTTGAAAATAACATGAAAATTGTAAAACCATTGCCTTACAGAGGGAAATAATTTAGAAATGCAACTGTTATGAGAAAGGTTGACCGGTATATTAAATACTGTTCAAAATATCTGCCAGGGCACGGCATTGGTTGCGGCGACTGAACATTTCAAAACGACGGTCGGTATATTTAAAAGGGGTGCCGGTTAGCTTCCAATATGTATATGCAGTTTGTAATTGCTTCAGTGTTTCCGGATAATCGTTAAAAGCTATCATGGGTTTATGGCCCACTTTATTTAAAATTGCCGATGCATCGCCATCTACCGGGCCAAAGGAAATTATTTCGTTGCACGATGCCAGGTATTCAAATATCTTACCGGTAATTACCAGTTTGCTATTGGGTAAATTAAATATAGCAAACAACAGCAAGCTGGCTCCACGCGTTAAATCAATAGCCGTTTGCTGGTCAGTAAACGGATTGTAGGTTGTAATGTCATTTATCCCTGCATCAGTAATGCTGTTTTGTATTTCGGCATCCACGCGCCCGGTAAACTCCAGCTTAATGTTTGCGTTTATAGTTTTCCGCAACTCCGAAATGGCTTTCCATAAATTGGGCGTGTTTTGGCTGGCCATTAAATTGCCTACGTAACGAATGGTAAAACTTTCAGAGGGCTTTGACACTGAACCTGCCGTAGTTTGAAAATTAGCCTCATCATAACCGTTAAATATTACCTCAATTTTCTTCGCCCTGTCTTCAAACTGCTCTTTCATACCGGGGCTTATTACTACTGTACAGTCGGCGGTTTTAAGTACTTGGGTTTCCAGTTTCAGGTCTTTGCGTCTGGTGGCTTCAGTGCGGGGAAGCATTTCGTTGTAAACAATACCGGTCCACGGATCGCGCAAATCGGCAATCCATTTTAATCCGAACTTCTTTTTTAGTTCCAAACCGATTAAGTGTGCTGAGTGTGGTGGACCGGTGGTTATAATGGCATCAATCTTTTCAGTCTTTAAAATCGTTTCTGCCTGTTTAACTGCATATGGCACCCAGCCTTTGCGGGCATCAGGTATAAAAAAGTTGGCCCTGATGTATTCGCTAAGCTTTTGAAAGAAAGTTTTGTTTGCGTTGGCACCTACGGCTACCAGCGGCATTGTTTTCCCTTTCTGGCCCCGCAGCAAATTATATAGCTCAAAGGGTTCGAAAGTTTTGGTGCGGTAAACCTGTGTTTCGGGTGAAACCTCTTTTAGTAACGACTCGTCGTAATAAGGATAGCTGCCATTATTAACGGTGATAATAATCGGCTGCCACCCATATTCGTGTAAAAACTTCGAAAACTTCAGAAACCGCTGCACCGCAACGCCACCGGCCGGTGGCCAGTAATAAGTAAATATTAAAACCTTTTTACTCACTTCTTTTTACCGGTTTTTGCAGCCGCCGTTGGCGTTACCACAGGCTTTGGTTCAGGCTGTGGCTCGGCTTCTATTTCTTTCAATTTTCTATATCCTGCAAAACCCAGGGTACTCAATACAAATGCAAAAAGTAAGAATGAACCGGCATAAGCAATTTTATTACCCAGCACTACACTTTTAGGCTCAAACTTAAATTCAATCTGGTGGCTTCCGGCAGGCAGGGCCATGGCTCGCAATACGTAATCAGCACGGAAATGCAGAACCAGTTTGCCATCCAGGTACGAATTCCATCCTTTATTTCCATCGTAATAGATTTCAGAAAATACTGCTACCTGACTGGTGTTGGCATTGTAGAAATAGCTAACCTTATTAGGGGTGTATTCCTTTAACTTTATTAATGCCGCAGAATCATTTCCTATAGCATTATCGGGAACATCTTTTTTATACCGTTCATCAACTACAGCTGTGTTTTTAGGATCGAAATTGGTAAGGCCAGCCATTTCCTCATCCGCATTTTTTGCCCACTTAATTTCCTTCACAAACCAGGCATTGCCTAAGCCGGGAAAACGTTGTGCACGGGGTTGTTTATCCTGCCCTTCGGTTATTACATATTTTGTGTTGAGCATTTGCAATACAGCCGTATTGTTTTTCGAAATCTGGTTTTCAATCAAATCCTGGTAGCGCTGCAATTTAACCGCACTATAACCACCTACACTCTGGTGGAAATACGATGTCATAGCATCGTTAAAAGGGTTTTGCGTAATGTTAAATACCCGGTAGTGCGGATCGGTGTCTCTTAAAATATCCTGGTCGGCCTGCGTAGCGGTGTGGGTGCTTTGATATTTACTAACCTCAACAAAATTATCGGCATTCAGGTAGCGCTTATCTATCATCCATCCATCCACTAAAAACAGCAGGCCTAAGCCTCCAATCAAAATTGTGTTCGAAAGCTTTTTCTGCACATAAAACCATACCAGTCCAAAAGCCGCACCTATAAAAAACAACGAGCGTAATGAACTCCAGAATAGCAGGCTTGCACGGTCTTTCTTTAAAGCATCCAGTATCCAGCCCTGGTTGTTATCATACCAGTGCTTATCGCCGTCTGCTGCAAAGCTGTAGAAAAAGCTGCCCAGCAATCCAAAAACCAGCACTACGCCGGCAGTTACACCACCGGCTATTTTTAAATTCTTTATCAGGTCTTCTTTTTTCCGGTTTCCGGTAAGCAGCTCGTTAAGCCCAAGCAGTGCAATAGTAGGCACAGCCAATTGTGCAATGGCCAGCGCCATGGATGGGTTACGGAACTTATTAAAATAAGGCAGGTAATCGAACAGAAGATGATAGAAAAATGTATTACGGCCTACGGCAAGTATTACCGAAATTATTACCAACGACAGCAAAGCCCATTTTATACGATTGCGCACTATAAGCATGCTTAGCAAAAACAAAAACATAACCGCCGCCCCAAAATAAACCGGGCCCGATGTAAATTGCTGTGCACCCCAATACAAAGGTGCCCGCTGTATAAAACCCTTTGCACTGTTTTCAGGCACGCCTTTACCGGTTAACTCTTTATAAGTAGCCGACTCCTCGCTTAACTCGCCACCTGATGAACCGCCTTTTATATCCGGAATTAAAAGCGAAAGTATTTCGCCATCCCATAAACCGTAGCTCCATTCGGTAGCATAAGTAAAATCTAGCCCACCGCCTTTAGCCTGTTGTTTCTTTTCGGTTAATTCTGTAGCACCGCCACGCATGGTTTCTTTAACATAATCCTGGGTAGACCACAGGCTGGCAATATTTGGCAATACTGCCAATACAGCCGCAACAACCAATACAGCCGAGGCCTTAAAGAAGTGCACCAGCCGTTTTTCAAGCACATCGGTTATAAAATAATAGGCGCCCAGGCACACCAGCGTTATTAAAAGGTAGTAAACAATTTGCGGGTGGTTGGCCGAAATAATCATACTTGAAAACAGCGCTGTTACCGCAGCACCCAGCAAAATATTTTTCCGGTAAGTAAGTATTACCCCCCCAATTACCGGGGCCATCAGGCACATGGCTTGCACCTTGGTATTGTGCCCCGCCTCAATAGAGATGAGGGTAAACGACGATAGCCCATAGGCAATGGCCCCAACTATGGCCAGCCAGGGGTTTACATCAAGGCACAGCAAAAAAATGTAGAACCCTATAAACATCATAAACATGTAGGATGAGGAATAGGGGAAAGGGATGCCTATCAGGTTATATACTTTGGTTACATAATTACCCGGAAAAGCAAGCGAAATCTGCACGGTTGGCATACCGCCAAACATAGCATCTGTCCATAGCGCCGGGTCATCGGGGTGGGCTTTGTTCCAATCGGCAATTTCTTTGCTGGCGCCTTCCCATTGCGATACGTCGCCCTGGTTTAAGGTCATACCCTGAAAATAAGGCAGAAAATATACTACGGTAAGCAGCGAAAAAATGAGCACTGCGGCCAGGTGTGGCAAAAGTCTTTTTTGCATGTGTTGTTTTTTGATACGCCTCCGTTTTATACCAAAGGCAGTGGCTAAAATATGAATAATTGAGAATTGAACGATGGAATGAAAAAATTCGGGTTCAGGCCTTGTATCGAAAAAATATCTTTGTAATGAACTTTAAAAAAATAACCATGAAAAACTCTATCATCCAGCTTTCAATTGTCCTGATCTCTTTCGTGGCTTTAACATTTTTAATGAGTTATACCCGGCCGGCGGAAGAAGCGCCAAAAGAATATATGCTGGTATACCAACATGGCGGGATTAGTAATTTGGACAAATTTGAGAAAGAAGTTAATCAGAAAATTGCGGAAGGGTGGCGTTTGCAGGGCGGCGTTGCTATGAACGGTGTGCCTTTTCAGGCAATGGTAAGGTAGGAAGCAATACAGGAAAACACCTTAATTGCCATACACATAATATTTGAAGGGGGGTGCGCACTTTGCGTTAAGTATATTCAACCTCCTTCAAACTTTTTACATTTGGCACCTGAATAAATGCACCATCCCCAAATAATGCTATGCAAGACGACACAGTTTTAGTTACAGGCGCCGGCGGACAAATTGGTTCCGAACTGGTACTATCTCTCCGCAAAATATACAAGCACGTTATTGCTTCCGATTTAAAAGAGCCAGGCCCCGGAATAAAAGATATAGGCGAGTTTATGCGCCTTGATGTGCTTTATAAAAACGGATTAATGGATTGCGTTAAACGTTTTAACGTAAAACAGATTTACCACCTGGCCGCCATACTTTCGGCAACCGGCGAAAAGAACCCCGAAATGGCATGGCGCATTAACATGAAAGGCCTGCGCAACATACTGGATGTATGCACCGAGGCCGGGGTTAAAAAATTATTTTTCCCCAGTACCATTGCTGTTTTTGGCCCTACTACACCCAAAGTAAATACGCCGCAATACACCGTTATGGAGCCCAACACTATTTACGGCATATCAAAGCAGGCCGGTGAGCGCTGGTGCGACTGGTATTTTCAGAAAAAGGGGCTTGATGTGCGCAGCATCCGTTACCCCGGTTTAATCAGCTATAAAACAAAAGCAGGAGGCGGCACTACCGATTATGCCGTTGATATTTTCTTTGAAGCCGTAGCCAATAAAAAGTACGAATGCTTTTTGAAAGAAGATACTACCCTGCCCATGATGTATATGCCCGATGCCATACGCGGCACCATTGAACTGATGGAAGCCCCGGCCGAAAAAATTACAGTACGCTCCGGCTATAATCTATCCGGCTTTAGCTTCAACCCCGCGCAACTGGCCACCGAAATAAAAAAGACCATCCCGGACTTTTCTATCACCTATAAACCCGACTTCCGCCAATCAATAGCCGATAGCTGGCCCCAAAGCATAGACGACTCCGTTGCCCACCGCGACTGGGGATGGAAACCCGAATTTGACCTGGCCAAAATGAGCGTGGATATGATTAGGAATATTGAAAAGATGAATGGGAAGTAGTTGGGCCGGAAACGGGTAGGGGGTGTTTCCACTTTTTTTATTTTACCATTGATTATCAATATCAAACCTTCTCAAGACCCCCTTCCTTGGAAACCACTCCTGCTTTGAGGGCTTAAGCGGAGCGTTTGTTTTGAGGCGGGGTTTTGTTATCGGTTCTCATTTTGGCGCTCTCCTTTTTTTTGAATGGACCTTATTTCTAACCCAAACGTTGCGACATTCGCGGCATAGGCAGATTTGACAATCCGCCACAGCGGATTGTCAAATCTGGTTTACCCCGCCAAGGCTAATCTTCAAAAAAATATTTTGGATTGTAAATTACTTTTTGGCTAGTGACATGATGTTCCTTATAGCTTTCAACCGTACTGAACCATGTTATAACTTCCTGCCTTTTTAATTTGGTGGGTTTGTCCAGCAGAATGCTGTTATAGGAACTCCATTTCCATTCCCTGAAATCTTCTATCAAACCATGTAATTGAGGATTGGCATGTATGTAATATACCAGTTGCGAAAAATATTTGTCAGAATCTATTAGCGCCCTTTTAAAGGGTGTTTGAAATAAAGTCCCTACTCTACTGTTGTTTGTTGAAAGATTGTGCATACGATTGAAAAAGCTTACGGAACTGATGGCTTACAACCTGATGAATAGTTTTTCCACCTACTAGAAGATTTGACAACTTTTCAAAAGTTGTCAAATCCGTAGTCCCGGTCGACAAATCTGCGATATCCGGCACACGAACCAATAAATGAAAATGATTGCCCAGCAAACAATAAGCATAAGTATCTATTACGCCAGATAAATAATGGTCGTATTGTTTTAAAAAGAACCGGTAATTATCCTCGCTTTTAAACATTGGCATTCTATCTACCGACCGGTTATAGACATGGTAAAAATTACCACCCTCAAATTTTGTATAGTAATGGGCTGTAAGCGACATAAGGCATGAAAATATGAAGATTGTGTCACATTTGACAACACTTGTGCCAGAAAAAGGCCCTCAATTAAACCGACGCATTTGCCCATATGGTAGATTTGACAACTTTTTAAAAGTTGTCAAATCTGGGTCGTCGTCCGCCCCCAAAATTCACGGTTTCCCGTTATAGGTGGTGTGGGTTTAATGTGTTTTATAATCGGTCTCCCGGCTTCACCTATTTTTTAATTATCTTCGATAAAGATTTCTAAATTGATACAAGGATGAAAAAAAGTATTAAAAAACTGACCCCCCGCGATACAGTGTTAGGTATTGGGCGCAAAGCTACTACCGAGGAATTGACTGAGTATTTAGACCGCCCCCGTAAAGAAGAATTCAAATCTATTACCCAGGTACGGGAAGAAATAACCGCGCATTTGAGTAAACGTAATCAAAAACGTAAGGCTTCATGAAGGTAGTGTTTGAGGCGGAAGCCGAACAACAGTTGTATGACCTTGGCGAAATGGTGGACGATTTGAATATTACCGGGGCCGGAGCCCGCTGGATTAACCGGTTTTTGGATTTTATTGAAGATTACGCCCAGCCCAAAGTGACATATGCACTTTGCCATAATGCTGACCTTGCCGCCAGGCAATACAGTTGCATTACCTTTCGCGACAAATGGGTTATTGCCTTTAAAATCACTGGCAATGAGTTTAGGGTGTATGAAATAATACATGGTGCGGTTTTGCAATAAAGAACCCTCAGTCCTTCAAATTTTCACATTTATACAAAGTCTTGCCGCCGTGGTTGTATTTTGCCTTTCTGGGTAGCGGTTCTCCCGTTTCGGGAGTAAGAGGGTTGCGCAGCCCCAAAATTCACGGTTTCCCGTTATAGGTAGGTGGGTTTAATTTGTTTGATTTGAATGCGCAGCAGTATTTATAATTATCATACTTCCCCCATCAAAAAAGGTTTTCCCCGTGCCAAACGTTGTGCCATTTGCCCGTAGCGAGATTTGACAACTTTCTAAAAGTTGTCAAATCTGGTCGTTCGCACCAGCCCCCAAAATATACGGTTTCCCGTTATAGGTAGGTGGGTTTAATTTGTTTGATTTGAATACGCAGCAGTATTTATAATTATTATACTTCTTCTCCCATCAAAAAAGGTTTTCCCCGTGCCAAACATTGCGCCATTTGCCCGTAGCGAGATTTGACAACTTTTAAAAAGTTGTCAAATCTGGGTCATCGCCGCCCCCAAAATTCACGGTTTCCCGTTATAGGTGGTGTGGGTTTAAT
>CAISWS010000052.1 GCA_903889265.1 uncultured Bacteroidota bacterium | reverse complement strand
TGTAGTTGTTTCTTCCGAAGTCGGATTTGAGGAAAAAGATTTCGAAAAAAGGATCTCAGAAGTAATTGATAGATACCAATAGACTCCTTCGGGCGTCTTTATCCCGTTTGAGCGTAGCTTCCAGCTACGCTTTGCTATGTTTGTAGCATCTTGCTATAGTATTTGATTCTTACCGGACTCTCCAAATAAAAAAAAGAGGCCCAACAAACGTTGGGCCTCTTTCAATATATTCAAAAAATTAAATCCTAGTGAGGAGTAACTGGCTGAGGTTGAACCGGAGTTGGTTGAACCGGTGCACCGGAAGCCGGAGCTTTTCCTGCATCCGGATCGTTTACTACACCATGTATTTTAAGTGTTTCGTTGGGTGTTTTAGCGTTTGAGGTAACGGTTACTGTTTTAGTAAATTCGCCTAAACGGTTGATATCGTAGTGTACTTTAATAGTTCCTTTAGCGCCAGGTAAAATTGGCTCAGTAGGGCAGGTAGGCACTGTGCATCCGCAGCTACCACGGCAGCTTGATATAATCAAGGCTGATTTGCCGGTATTAACAAATTTGAATTCGCGAACAGCGTTTGTTTCGTCACCTTTTTTTACAGTACCGTAATCAATAGTGGTTCCATCCCACTTAAATTCCGGTGCGTTAGGGTCTGGTGCCGGGGTTGCAGTCTGCGGCGGTGCTGCTACTGGCGCTGTTTGTGCAAATGCAAAAATGCTTGCACCGGCAAAACTTAACATCAGAAATAATTTTTTCATTGAGTTGTTGTTTTAAATTGTTTTTAAAAAATTGGGTTATCGTTTCTGGTAATAACAAATGTAATGCCTTTTTTCACTAATAATAGTTCTACCCTGCCGGGGTTTAACGTTTTTTTACAGCTTATGTAATAAAGCAGGTTCCGTTACACATTTACATTAAGCCGGGTACACTTTAAATGTAACTTCCAGCATATTTGTCTTGTCTCCTCTGTCCACAGCAACTGCAATTTTGGCATCAGCACATCCAACGGGTCGGTATTATGTGCCGCCACATAGTTGTTATATGCCGACCAGCTTTGTATGTAATTCAGCCACTGTAACCGGTTCCAGTTCATTTTACAAAAAAACTGAGGAGTTGCAATGACTGTAAAGGGAAAAGGTAATGTTTCATAACTATTCCGGACATACCACCGGCCCGGCGGCCAGTAATTTTGCAAAAAGTCATACATAAACCACTCCATTAACGCATCTATCTCTGGCGAAATGCTGGCTTCGGAATATGCCCAAACCGCAAGTATACCATTGGGTTTTGCTACCCGCTTTGCCTCGGCGTAAAATTTATCATGCTCAAACCAATGGGCCGCAGTCGCAACGGTTATCAGGTCAGCTGAGTGGTCGGGCAATCCGCTTTGTTCGGCGGTGGCGACACGGTAATCAATATTTTCGCGCTTCATGGCCTTTTCAATCTGTTGCGCACTACCGTCAGTAGCTATTATCTTATTAAAATAGGGCGAAATCGAAATTGCAGCCTGTCCATTGCCTGTGGCGCAATCCCAGCATAAATCTTTACCTGGCACCAAACCTGCCAGGTACTCAAATAATTCATCCGGGTAAGTGGGCCTGGCTTTTAAATACATGGCCGATTGGCGGGAAAAGTGGTCTTGAAATGACATAGTATAGGGCACGCTGACCCGCCTGGCGGCGAGGCAACTTTTTATGATGATTATAATTTTTTGAAACTTCAAGACAACAACATCGCACCTGTTCATTTAAACAGTATAAATATAAAGGCAAAAACGTATTGCCTTTTACCTAAAATGGCTGTTAATTTTAACCATTATAATAAATCAGCGTCCCCGTATTTTTACTTTCCGCGAATTATCCGCAAAAATTAACATGGAAACTTTCAGCTCATTTTTTGTTTCCATCGTTTTGTTCCGTTACATTTGCCGCCCTGATTTATGAAGGATAGTAAACAATATATAGCCTTGCTGAGTAAGAGTCGCGAGTTGTTCATGAAACATGGCGTTAAAAGCCTTACCATGGATGAGATAGCCAAACAGATGGGCATGAGTAAAAAAACCATCTATCAGTTTGTAGATAATAAAGCCGACCTGGTAAAAGTTACCATGCAGGATTTTTTAGAAGAAGAGCGGGGTTTAATGGAAGGCATTTTGAATAAACCCGGCAATTCGGTTGAGGAAATGATAAGCATGATGGAATACTGGCTGCAGGTGGTGCGGGAGTTTAACGCAACCACGCTTAACGAAGTGCAGAAGTATTATCCCGAAACCTGGAAAATGTATAATGAGTACCGGTTCAATTTTATGCTGGGCCTTATACAGAATAATCTTAAAAAAGGAGTGGCCGAAGGTTATTACCGCGATAACCTGGATACCGATGTTATTTCGAAAATTTATATCATGGCGGTGGAAATTTTGCTGAACCAAGATCTTTTCCCTACTAAAGAGTATACATTTTTGAGCATTTACCGCGAGTATCTGAACTATCACTTACGCGGCATAGTTTCGGCAGAGGGATTAAAATACATTGACGGTCACAATTTATTTAAGAGTTAACCGACAAGTAAACAATGATTGGAATGAAAAAGAAGATTATAACAGGTATTATCACCCTTTTTGCGGTTTCGCTGTTTGCGCAGGAAAAGAGTGTAAGTGCCTATACACTCAAAGAGGCCATTGATTACGCCCTGCAAAATAACGTGAATGCCAAAAATGCGAAGCTGGATGTGAAAAAGGCAAAAGCTTATAACCTGGAGATATTAACCCAGGGCCTGCCTAATTTAAGCGGCAGCTTTGAGTACGATTATTATTTTAAAACACCATTGGTACCCGCAGTAAGTCAAATCGTTGCTCCCGGAAGCCCTTTTGCCACCGCACTTTCTCAACTATCGCAACATAGTAATGACCCGGCTTTAGTAAATACCTTAAACAGCCTTGGCGGTGGTTTTACAAATATTTCATTTGTGTTACCAAATGACATAAGCACAGGCATTACTTTAACACAGCTTTTGTTTGATGCCCGCTATGTATTTGGCATCAAAGCCCGCAAGGAGCTTTTGCTTAGCAGTCGCCAGCAATCTGACCTTAGCGACCAGGATATAAGAACTAACATTACCAAAGCCTATGGCCAGGCTGAAGCAGCGCAGGAAGCCAAAAGCCTGCTGTTGGATAACAAAAAAATAGTTGATAAGATATTAAGTGACACCCGTGCTGTTTTTGCACAGGGTTTAACTGAGGAGCTGGATGTTAACCGCCTGGAACTGGCTCAGGCCAACCTTGACATGCAGATTAACCAGCAAAATAACCTGGCTGAAGTAGCCTTGGCCAACCTTAAATTTCAGATGGGCCTGAACCTGGATGAAACCATAATATTAAAGGACAAACTGGAAGACCTGCGCAACGGAGTGGTGCCACAGCAAAATACATTCGATCCTAAAAACAGGGTTGAGTATCAATTACTCAGTACTGCTATAGTTTTGGATGGCTATAATATTAAAGCCAAACGAAGTGGTTATTATCCTTCGCTTGGCGGATTTCTGAATTACTCAGGTAACGTACAAACCCAGTCGTTTTCAGATATGTTCAAAGGGAGCAATTGGTACCCCCAGGGTATAGTGGGCATAAAACTTAACGTACCCATTTTTGATTCAGGCTTAAAATATGCGCAGGTGCAACAGGTAAAGCTTGAACAAATGAAGCGACAAAATACCCGCGACAATTTTGTTCAGGGGGCTAACCTCCAATATCAATCGGCGCTATCAACTTTTAACGCTGCATTAGGCGATGAAGTAAATGCCCAAAAAACGCTGGACCTGAGCAAGAAAATATTCAGCACCAACCAGGCTAAATTTAAACAGGGAGCAGGTTCAAGTTTTGAGTTGCAGCAAAGCGAGCAGGAATATGCCACCAATCAGCTAAAACAAATTCAAAGCATTATGAACCTGCTGAATGCCAAGGCCGACCTTGACAAAGCAATGGGGGTAAAGTAATCAGCATAAAAATTAAAGTATTAAAGCCGGTAAAGGTGCCGGCAGGGCAGAAATAAAACATCATAAAATGAAGTTTAAAAAATTATCACTTATCGCTTTTGCAACCTTATTACTTGCTGCTTGTACTGATAGCGAAAAGAAAGACCTTGAAAGCAAAAAGAAACTTTTAGCTGACGACAAAAGCCAGTTGAAAGACCTGACTTCTAAAATTGAAAGCCTGGAAAAGGAGATAGCCAAAATGGATACTTCTTTTAAGGTTGATCAAAAATCGAAACTGGTAACTGCTGGTGTGTTGAAGAAGGAAAACTTTAAACACTATATAGAAGTTCAGGGAAATGTTGATGCTGAAGAAAACGTTACCGCACTGCCGCAGCAACCGGGCCTGGTTACAGAAATTAATGTAAAAGTAGGCGACCATGTAACCAAGGGCCAGTTACTGGGCCTTACAGCCACTACAGCAGCGGTTTCGGACCAGTTACAGGCGGCGCAGGTTCAACAGAGCCTTGCCAATACCGCCTATGAAAAACAAAAGGCATTGTGGGACCAGAAGATTGGAAGCGAAATACAGTTTTTGCAAGCCAAAACCCAGAAAGAAGCTGCTGAAAAAAATATTGATGCTTTAAAGAGCCAGCTTGAAATGACCAAAATAATTGCACCGATAACCGGAACCGTGGATGCAGTAAACCTGCGGATAGGCGATATGGCGGCACCAAGCCAGATGATGCCAGGTATACGCATTGTAAACGGCAATAAATTAAAGGTAAAAGCAAGACTGGCCGATAGCGATTTCGGAAAAATAAAACAAGGCGATGTAGTGGTGATTGAATTCCCAGACCTTAACAAAACGATTGAAGCTCCGGTTAGCTATGTTTCAAATACCATTGATGCCCGCAGTCGCACTTTTGGCGTTGAGGTTAAATTAAATAACGACCACAACGAATATGCAGCCAACCTGATAGCCAAGCTGAAGATTAACGACGAAACCATGAAGAATGTGTTGGTGGTGCCATCTAACATTATTCAGCGTTCAGCCGATGGCGCATATGTTTTAACGGCTGACATAAACAATGGCGTAAAAACAGCGCACAAACGCATGGTTACACCCGGTGCAGAGTACAACGGCGAAACCGTTATAACCAAGGGCCTTAACGAAGGCGATAAAATTATAACCTTCGGCTACAGCGAAGTGGTAGACGGACAGAGAATTGATTTTTAATTGGAGAGAAATTAACCGCTAAGGCACTAAGGACATCTGGTAGGGCTTAGAGTTAGATTAAAAATAAAGCAGGGAAGCAATTAAGCAAAACGGAACCCACTAAAAACCCCGATGAACCTTTAGTGTTCTTAGTGACTTAATGGTTAACTGTATTACTATATTAAAAGATAGCAATGAATACTGAAAGATTAAAAGAGCTGAAATTTACCAGTTGGTGCATTGATAATGCCACCAGCATTTATGTTTTTGCCGTGCTTATCATCTTCTCGGGTTTAACTGTATATAATAACCTGCCTAAAGAGCTATACCCCGATGTAGTGGTACCCACTATCTCTATCGTTACCATTTACCCCGGAGCCAGCCCTGAGGATGTTGAGACCCTGATTACCAAACCTATTGAAAAACAGGTAAAAGGCCTGAACGGTGTAAAAAAAGTAACCAGTAACTCATTGTCTGATGTATCTATTATGACGGTTGAGTTTGGTACCGACAAAGACCCATCTGTCTGCAAACAAAAAGTAACTGATGCCGTTGCCAAAGGCAAGAAAGACCTGCCCAGCGATTTAAAAAACGACCCACAGATACAGGAGTTTGATATTAATGAACAGCCGATAATGAACATCAACATATCCGGCGATTTTCCGCTGGACCAGATAAAGAAATATGCCAAAGACCTGAAAGACCGGATTGAAAGCATGAAAGAAATTACCCGGGTTGATATAGTGGGTGGGGTTGACCGCGAAATACATATTGATGTTGACCTGTATAAAATGACTGAAGCCGGTATTGGTTTTATGGATATTGAAAATGCCGTGCAGCGCGAAAACCTGAACATATCAGGCGGTGAAGTGCGTATTGGCGAAATGCGCCGTAACCTGCGTGTAACCGGTCAGTTTAAAGATCCGCACGAATTGGATAACCTGGTAGTGCGTTCGTTTATGGGCACCACAGTTTTCCTAAAAGATATTGCTGAAATTAAAGACACCTATGCCGATAAACAAGACTTCGCCCACCTCGACCATAAACCCGTTGTTACCCTCAACGTTGTAAAACGCAGCGGTGAAAACCTGATAAACGCTACCGACCAGATTTATGTTATTCTGGATGATTATAAAACTTCAAAATTCCCTCAGGGGCTGCAGGTTAAAGTAACCGGCGATACATCTGAACAAACCCGTGTTCAGTTACATGACTTGTTGAACACCGTTATCCTGGGCTTTATCTTTGTGGTATTTATCCTGATGTTCTTTATGGGCTTTACCAATGCTTTTTTTGTGGGCCTTTCGGTGCCGCTTACAACGCTTGTGGCCTTTTTATTTATGCCGGGGCTGGGTATGACCATGAATATCATGGTGCTCTTCTCACTATTGCTGGCGCTGGGTATAGTTGTAGATGATGCCATTGTAGTAATTGAAAACACCCACCGTATTTATAATAAATACGATTTTCCGCTTAACCAGGCTGCAAAGTTTGCTGCCGGTGAGGTGTTTATTCCGGTACTGGCAGGTACGCTTACCACGCTTGCGCCATTCTTCCCGCTTTTATTCTGGCCCGGTGTAATTGGCAAGTTTATGAAACACCTGCCCATTACGCTTATCATCACCCTGGGCGCATCGCTTTTTGTGGCTTTCATTATCAACCCGGTATTTGCTGTTTCGTTTATGACCAAGGACGACCACAACAGCCGCTCTAAACTCCGCGATTACTTAAAAGGCTTTATCTTCTTTGCGGTAATGGCGATAGTAGGTTACGCTACCAAACATAATGGGGTGGGCAATTTTGCGGTGATGTTTATAGGCATATTGCTGCTTTACCATTTTGTGCTGTCGGGGGCAATACGCGGCTGGCAAACTTATTTATGGCCTAAAGTTACCAATGGTTACAGAAAAGTTGTCACCGTATTTATTAAAGGTTGGGGCCCCGTTATAGTTCCCCTTGCAACAGTTGGTTTGTTAGTATTGAGCGTCTTTTTTTACATCATCAGTAAACCCAAAGTAGAGCTTTTCCCAAGTGGCGACCCTAACTTTGTTTATGTTTACTGCAAGCTGCCTATGGGCACTGATGCAAACGTAACGGACTCAGTAACCCGCCTGATTGAACAAAAAGTTTATAAGGTAATTGGAGAGCATAACCCCGATGTTACTTCCGTAATATCAAACGTGGGTGTTGGTGCCGGCGACCCTCAGAACCCTGATAAAGTAGCTACGCCTAATAAAAGCAAAGTTACCGTTGCTTTCATCAAGTACAGTTACCGCAAAATACCTGCAACACGCATCTGGTTAGATTCGCTGCAGAATGTATTTAAACGTGAAGGAATTTCCGGTGCCGAAATAAGCGTTGAAAAAGAGGCCAACGGCCCACCGGTAGGTAAACCAATTAATATTGAAATAAGCGGCGATGACTTTGCGGTAATGCAGCGCCTTAGCAATACGCTTAAAACACAAATTGACAAAGAAAATATCGCGGGTATTGACGAGCTGAAAAGTGATTTACAAATCAGCAAGCCCGAAATTATAGTTGACATTGACAAAGAAAAAATGCAGCGCGAAGGGATTTCACTGGGCCAGGTTGGCTCAGAATTACGCACTGCTTTATTCGGAAAGGAAGTTTCCAAATTCCGCGATAAAAATGAAGATGCACCAATTCAACTGCGTTTAAGGGCCGAGGACCGTAAACAGGTTGAGCAGCTGATGAACGTAAATATTTCGTTTATGGATATGAGCATCGGTGCCTTCAGGCAGGTGCCGGTATCGGCTATTGCCAATGTTCGTTATGCTAACTCTATCAGTGTAATAAACCGTAAAAATCAGAAGCGTGTTATAACCCTGGCTTCCGACCTTTCTGGTGGCCATGCGGCTAATGAAATAATACCTCAGCTTGAACTCATCATTGCCAATATGGATGTGCCCGAAGGCTATACAATAAAAATGACTGGCCAGCAGGAAGAACAGCAAGAGACCATGAGTTTTCTTATGGTGGCCTTTGGAGGCGCTTTCGCGCTTATGTTCCTGATATTGGTTACACAGTTCAACTCCGTGGTTAAACCTTTAATAATTGCCACTACCGTGGTATTCTCATTAATTGGGGTGGCTATTGGATTTACAATAACCCACAAAACACTTTCGGTTATTATGACCGGTGTGGGTATTTTTGCACTGGCAGGAATAGTTATACGAAATGGTATCCTGTTACTGGAGTTCATTGATGAGTTGCGTGGGCGTGGCCTTGAAGTTGCAGAAGCAGTGGTTGAAGGTGGCGCTACCCGTATGACCCCGGTTATACTTACAGCATCAGCCGCCATTCTGGGCCTTATCCCGCTTGCTATTGGTTTAAACATGGATTTTGAAACCCTCTTCACTCAGCTAAATCCGCACTTTTACTTAGGGGGCGATAACGTAGTGTTCTGGGGCCCGCTTGCCTGGACCATGATTTTTGGTTTACTAATGGCTACCTTTTTAACGCTTTTAGTTGTGCCTTCTATGTACATGCTGGGCTATAAAACGCGGGCATGGGCAAGAGGCCTGTTTAAACGCCAGAGTTAAAGGGGTACATCAGCGAAATTGATGTAACGGTTAACGTCTGCGGCTGCATTAGATATGTATTTCTTTGGAAAGAAGTTTAAGCAGCAAACCAGGAAATGGAAGAGCGCAAAAAAAGGGACACCCAATCCGGACGCCCCTGTGGGGGGAAACATTCCTCCATTCCTAACTGAATTAAGCAATAATATCCTTCAGGGTTATATATTCCAGCCTTCCTTCCGCAAGGTAACATTGGTAATTGATAAGTTAAAATGATAGTTTCTATATTTACATAGATATTATCTATGTAAAATGACACTACAACAACTGGAGTATGTTTTGGCGGTAGATAATTACCGGCAGTTTGCCCTGGCAGCCGAAAAGAGTTTTGTTACACAGCCCACTTTAAGCATGATGCTGAAAAAGCTGGAGGATGAGCTGGGAATAAAAATATTCGACCGCAGCAAACAACCGGTGGTACCTACCCGCGAAGGCGCTGAAGTAATACGGCGTGCCCGCAAAGTGCTGGCCGAGGCGCAGCACCTGCAACAATTTGCCAGGGAACTTAAAGGTGAACTAACCGGCGAACTGCACCTGGGCATAATTCCCACCCTGGCTCCCTACCTGTTACCCCTGTTCCTGAAATCCTTTACCCAAAAGCACCCCGGCCTGAAAATTTTTATCAGGGAAATGATAACCAACGAGATTATTTCGAAACTGAAATCGGGCGAACTGGATATGGGCCTGCTGGCCACACCTTTAAGGGAAAATAAGATTAGCGAATATCCCCTGTTTAATGAGGAGCTTTTTATATATGCATCGCGCGGCGAAAAACTGCCGAAAAAGAAATATTTACTCCCCCGCGAAATTGACCTGCACCATTTGTGGCTGCTGGAAGAGGGGCACTGCCTGCGCAACCAGGTTTATAACCTGTGTGAATTAAAAAAGCAGCAAGGCGAAACCGAAAACCTGCATTACGAGGCAGGCAGTATTGAAACTCTGATAAACCTGATAGACCGGCACGAAGGTATAACTATTATACCCTACCTGGCTACCCTGCATCTTAAAGCCAACCAGAAAAACAATGTGCGCGAATTTGCAAATCCAAAGCCGGTGCGCGAAATAAGCTTAGTGGCTTCAGAAAACTTTCCGCGTTTAAAACTATTGAAAGAACTTAAAAATGAAATCTCCTCGTGCATTCCTTATCATGCTGATTTGAGGCAAAAAACCGTATTGGAAATTGAACGATAGTCCATTGGGTTTGTTTGTGTTTTAAGTTTTAGGCAACCGATATTTGCCTTCGATAATTTACAACGCCTGCCATGCTAAAAACCATTGTTATATTAATTGCCACCCTGTTAGTACTTCCTGCTATAACCTTTTTATTCGATAAACCCCTGATGCCCGAACAATGGAATATGCTTACCCATTCCATTTACATTATGTTAAGTGCTGCTTTGGCCTGTTTTGTGATTGCTCAGCTTACCCGCAATTGCAGCCAGGTGGATAAGATATGGAGCATTATGCCGGTTGTGTACACCTGGTACTTTGCCTATGCGGGTAGCTGGAGCCCCCGCCTGCTGCTGCTGGCGGGCGTTGTAACCATCTGGGGCATAAGGCTTACTTACAACTTTTCAAGACGGGGAGGGTATAGCTGGAAATTCTGGACGGGGGAGGAAGATTACCGGTGGGAAGTTGTAAGGCAAATCCCTGTATTAAAAGGGCGTATCAGGTGGATGTTCTTTAACCTGCTTTTTATTTCGTTATACCAAAATGCATTGTTGCTTATGATAACGCTTCCTGCGGTTATTGCGTGGCAGGGAAACGATAAACCCCTAACCATTTTCGACCTGTTAACAGCGGCTTTGTATATAGGTTTTGTTGTAATTGAAACTATTGCGGACCAGCAGCAATGGAACTTTCAGAATGAAAAGCATAGAAAAATAAAGGCAGGCGAAATTCTGAAAGGTGACTATGCGCAAGGCTTTTTAAGCAGCGGTTTATGGGCAAGTGTGCGCCACCCTAACTATGCTTCAGAGCAGGCCCTCTGGATATGCTTCTACCTGTTCAGTGTTGTTGCCACCGGGCGTTGGATAAACTGGAGTATGGCAGGAAGCCTTTTACTGATGATTTTGTTTCAAAGCAGCTCTGATTTCAGCGAAAGTATATCCGTAAAAAAATATCCGGCCTATGAAGAGTTTAAAAAAAGGGTGCCCCGGTTTATACCTTTATTTTAGCAAATACCTTATTATTTAAACCCGCATTGAAAGTGTGTGTTGAAACATGCACTTTTAAAAATGGCGCAAGTAATTGATAATTGACTTATTATATAAAGCGACCCACTGCCTCACGGTTTTCCGTATCTTATTTTGAAAGCCTTATCGCTATGAAAAGATGAATCGGCTATCCTTAACTTCGTTACGTTGTTATTTAAGGGTGATTGCCAGAGTCAAAAATGTTCAATCCAGCTGTTTCATCCCGCTTCGTGTCAAAGCCATGAAATGCTTTAGTCCTCTCCTTGAGTCAGAGTAGGACGTAACTTAAATAACAACCGCTTGTAAATAAACCTCATTGGTTTAAGTCAGGTTAGAAGGGTGAAGTATCCTAACTACTTCACCCTTATTTTTTGCCCGTAACTGAACAGGTTTACTTGACCAATGATTCAGGTAAGCAAACAGAAATTTATTAGGCCTACACAAAATTCAGTAAACAGATAACAAAGTAAAATGGCGGATGGGATTATAAATCCAGGGGCAAGCCAAAGTAGCTTACGTATTCCTCAATGGCTTTAACCTGTACCGACTGGGGATTGGTTTGTACCGCTTTTTCGTAGGTGGATTTCAGTTTAAGTAAATACTGTTTGTTTTTGCTCAACAGCCACTGCGATAAATAATAGCAGGCATGAATTTCGAGGGTGTTATCTTCATAAACAGGCTTGCCCTTGGTTATTCTTATAAACCGTTTAAATGTAGACGCACATTTATCATAAGCGCGCATCGAAAAATAGGCAATCATTAAGAACAGGAAAATGCTATCGGCAGTGCCAGCCAGGTTAATTTGCTGATAAGAAATAAGCATCGATTCCAATTCCTCAGCTCCTTTCTTAACGCCATTGCCACCCGATAAAATAAGAAGGCCGCTATAAACCAGTTCAAGATTAATGAGGTCGTTTTTATAATACTTTTCAAGCCCCTTGTTACTCAACATTTCTTTACACTTGGCGGCAAGGCCGTTTATTTCCTTCAACTCCTCGGCAGGTATTATGCTATAGTAATCTGACCGGTGTACCAGGTGGTGGTACATGTTCAGATAAATAGAAGTTTTAAGCGCCATGGCAAACATTTCAGGAATGTTGAGGTAGCTGTTCCAGAACTTTACCGAGCTGTAATGTTTTCTCAACTCCTCAAACTCCTTCCGGCTTTCCTTGCTATTAAGGTCAACATCCAAAAAATTAAGCTTGTTGAGTTTGTAAAAGTTGAAATTGCTTTTAAGGTCAAACGCAAATGGGAAGACAACATGGGGGTTATTGTCGATGTCCTTATCCAGGTCCTCTAACAGTTTTGAGGTTGATGGGTCTTTAAACTGTTCCGAATCGTGGTAGTAAATGGTATATATATATGCATACTTACCCAGTAAGCGTACGGTTGAAGAAGGATGGTTGTGGTAGCTTTTAAAAAGTTGCCGGTACTCCTCCAGCTTTTCAGCAGGAACAGAGGGGTTAAGTGCAATATTCAAATGTAACCTAAGGGCGCCAAGTATGTCGTTGCATATTTTGTCATACTCATAAGCCTCATCTAATGCATGTGTAAATTTTACACCAACGGCATTGTCTTTCATTAAAAATGCCTGTTGTATAAAAAATTTAAGCGCGAATATCCGGCTGGCGTGGTCTTCAATTTTCTCGGCTATATCAAGCAGCACCTTACCCAAAAAGTTGGCCGATTCAATATCACCGGTATTGATAAACCGTTGCAGCAGCGAAAAATTGGGCGATAAATATGACGGGTAATTGATTGCCAGGTTAGATGAAAGCTTAAACGAATAAGAAGCCAGTTGATTAAAATTTAAGCGGTCGTTTTTTTCGTAGCCACCATACACTTTTTTGCAGAGCCCCTCGTGGTTGTCAAAGGCAGGTAGCTTTTTACGGATATGCTGCGATAGTTTAAGAGGCAGATGCGCTTTTATTTCACCCAAATAGGTAATGTACTCCTGATAATGAAAATCATCGAGGAGGAAAATAAATTTTTGAATGGTCAACAGGTCTGACGTTTGCACCATATTCAAGTATAATATATACCGCATTAAAAGCCAACGGCCTTAAAGGGCGGCTCAATTTAGGTAAACCCGCAACAATTTCAAATCTATTGAACAACGTATAATTTGGGCTCCTTACCTGAACTTTATTTGCGTTTACCGGTTTTGGGAATAAATGCGCCATCTTATTATGGCAGATTTATACTGTTCATACACCGGTATTATCCTTACTATCTTCGGAATACAGAAAAGCAGAAATAACCTAAGGGGTCGGAAATATTAAAATATCACTAACAGAAATATATGGAAGCTGCAAAAATGCGAAGACTATCAAAGGCAATTGAAACCAGATTGGTGGTAGCCTTTAGCGACAACCAGGGAGAAAACCATATTGTAGAGCCCTTTACCTTGGGGGTGCATAAGGATACGGGCCGGTACGTTTTACGCTGTTATGGAAATTTACCGGTTACCAATACCGAAAGCCCGGATAGCTGGAAATTGTTTGAATTAGAAGAGATAGACAAGCTACAGGTAATGCCCATTATTGCCAAAACCGAACGTAACGGTTATGAAGCACTGGATAAAGAGATGTCGGAAATAATATCTTTTACGTTAAATAACCGCCGCGTTAAATAACCACACTGCAGGTTGTTAGCAGTATGGTTTTGTTACCTGGCTTGCACTATAACTTCGCCGGTAAAATTGATTGACGGGCCAGCCACCGGAAGCGGGCAACCCGTAACCACCCATCAGGTGACCGGGACTTTTGTATTTTTAAGCCCGCGCTTTAAACGCCATACTTTTAAGATGCACTATTCTGAACTTGAAATACTTTACGAGGACAACCATATTATAGCTGTAAACAAGCCCGTGGGTATAATGGTGCAAAGCGATAAGGCCGGCAACATTGGCCTTGACGATATGATAAAGGAATACCTGCGTGTAAAATACAACAAAAAGGGAGAGGCTTTTTTGGGGGTAGCTCACCGTATTGACCGGCCTGTAAGCGGCGTGGTGATTTTTGCCAAAAGAAGCAAGCCCCTTAAAAGGCTGAACGAAATGTTCAGGGAAAAGGAAATAAAAAAAACTTATTGGGCAGTGGTAGCCAACAGGCCCGATAAGATGGAAGGCCACCTGTTACATTGGTTGAAAAAGAATGAGCAAAAAAATATTTCGCACGCTTATGAGCAGGAAACAAAGGGAAGCTTGCGCTGCGAGTTGGATTATAAATGGATTAAAAGCCTGGATAACTACCACCTGCTGGAAATAGACCCGCACACCGGCCGCCACCACCAGATAAGGGTGCAGCTTTCTAAAATGGGCTGGCCTATTAAGGGCGATGTAAAATATGGTGCGCGGCGCAGTAATACAGATGGCAGCATACACCTGCATGCACGCAAAATTCAGTTTAAACACCCCGCAACCGATCAGTTAATTGAAATTGTAGCCCCACCCCCACAGGGCGATAGTATCTGGAAGGCAGTATCTTAAAGATTTGAGCCTTATATTATTGCGAGCAATAACAGACAAGCTAAACGGGTTTCAGTTATTAACGCAATCGTTTTTTTTAGTTTACATCATCCGGGTTATGATGTAACTCATCCCTGTTTGAGCGCAAGTTTATCTTATTTTGCATCTGCGAAAGAAATTTTTACATATTGCTATCTATTTTAAAATCGACTATATTCGCTGACCATAGAATTGAAACCCATGAAAAAAGCAGCAACTACAAAACTTTCAGGTATCGTTTTATTAACGGCGGCCATCTTCGTTATTAACGGTTGCAAAAAAGATACCCCGGTTAAGAATATTGCCCCGGTGACTGTTTCATCCAATTCGGTTGATTCAGCCAATTACATAAAAGGATATTTCGACGGGCAACCTATAAGTTTTGAGGGAAATGCCAGTGCATATCACGGATATGTTGACCCTGACAGCACACAAAGTATAGGCGGCGGTAACCAGCAGCATGATAACGATGCCTTTTACCAAAGCGGCTCGCAATGGATGACCCTGACAGCTGCAGGCGTTAAAGCGGTTAGCGCAACGCTTGAAGTACGGAGCCTGGCGGTACGTGTATTTGTTTCTCCAATCGCATCCCAATCTTCTGATTATTTTAACCTGCTTACCCCTGCTATTTATAATGTGGCTGATGGCAATAATTCAAGCAATGGTGCCTATATAACGCTGCATGATAAAAACGGTGTGCTTTGGACCTCGCACGGCGACCAGGACGGAAGCACCTTACTTATCCTTAGCCGTGGGGCCAACATGAATACCTATACCGTTGTATCGGGCACCATTTCGTGCAAACTGTACGATGGTGAAGGCAACATGAAGAAGCTGACTGCTGCGCAGTTTACGGCTGCGTTGGGGATATAATTGCCGGGCAATGTTACTGCTGTTTTGCCTTCGGGACACTGAAGGTATGAATGTATTGTTTCGGGGTTCTTACCAAAACAGCTTACAAAATCTAAAACTTATCGCTTATTATTGGTAAAGGCTGTGCGCAAATATGCCATCCGACTGCACCGGCGGTTGTTTGTGTTGTGAGTCTCAATCGCTTCGTTTGAAGTTCCGGGTGACGCGAGGCGGAACATCCGGAACAACCGTACTTTACTTTGGAACAACAGTGCATCAATGCAGTTGATAGCTAATTAAATGCCATTCCTGTTCTGTAAGCCCACTAGAGTTAGTTTCGCTTATGGAAAAAAAGCATAACCCAACATTTGGCTCAAAATATAACTGTTCAAAATCAGCATAATTTCCCTCTTGAATATAGTTGCGCCTGATATTCGTAAGCCTTCGGTGAACCCCATATTGCTGTTATCTTAAATGGCAGGTAAGTTTGCGTAAAAAAATTATGCGCTCAGACCATTCAAAGTATTATTTCAAACTGATAGAAAAATTTAAGAGCAGTGGGTTAACGGTAAAAGAGTTTTGTCTGCAAAATTCGCTCAACAATAAAACGTATTACTACTGGAAGAAGAAATATGAAACGCGAGCCGGTGAACGAGGCTTTCTGCCGGTTGTTGTTGATAAGCCGCTATCAGCAAAATTAAACGCCATAACCATTCAATATGCTGATGGAACCCATTTGTTATTTGAAAGCAACGTAGATAGTTCAGTTTTAAAACAACTACTTCCTGTCTTTGCAAAATGATCTCCTTCAACAGTTCACAGCGGTTCTTTTTATATCGCGCGGCTACCGATATGCGCAAGAGCTTTGATGGCCTGTGCGGGTTAGTGAAGAACGAATTACAGAAGCCACTTACCAGTGGCGATGTATTTATGTTTATCAATAAACCGCGTAACAGCATTAAGCTTTTGGTATGGGACCGCAACGGCTTCGTCATTTATTACAAGCGTTTGGAGGAAGGTACCTTTGAGGTGCCGGGCACAGATGAAAAAAGCATTGCAATAAAATGGGAAGAACTGGTGATGATGCTGGAAGGCATAGCCTTAAAATCGGTAAAACGGCGAAAACGATATACCTGTCAACAAGAGTGAAAAACAAACAGTTTTTTGTTAGCAAAACAAGTGCCTGAAACCTTGTACCAGCAAAGGGTTTGTACTACTTTTGCATCATGCCGCCAGAGATAGAAAAATTGGGCCGTGATGAACTGCTTGAAGTGGTAAGGGAGCAATATGAGAAAAATGAATCTCTCCAATTTGAAAATGACAGGCTCAAAAAACTAATCTTCGGTGCAAAAAGCGAACGCTTTATACCTGAAGTAGCACCGGAACAAACCAGCTTTGATTTTGGCGCTTCTAAAGAGGTAAAAAAAGAGGAATCTGCAATTGAAACCATCACTTACGAGCGTGAAAAGAATACCGGTGGTAAAAAGCCATCGCGGCAACCTATACCTGCTCATTTAGAGAGGGTGGTGCATGAAATAAAACCGGAAGAAGATGTAACCGGCTTAGTTAAGATAGGCGAAGAAATAACTGAGGAACTGGAATACGTACCTGGCAAGTTGTTTGTCAATAAATTTGTGCGCCCCAAATATGTAAAGCCCGAAGGAGAAAAAACGAAAGTCCTCATTGGCAAACTGCCTGAGCGGCCTCTACCTAAATGTATTGCAGGGCCACAGTTACTGGCTGCCCTTATCATCGCTAAGTTTATAGACCACCTTCCCTTATATCGTCAATCGCAGGTGTTTAAAAGGCAGGGCGTAGATATTCCAGATGCCACCATCGGGGGATGGGTAAACGCAACCGGCAGATTATTGAAAGCCTTGTATGAAGCCCACAAAAAGAAAGTGCTTTTAAGTATTTACTTAATGGCAGATGAAACACCTATCCCTGTTTTAGAATCAGATAATCCGGGCAGCACACATAAGGGATATTACTGGGCATATTACGCTCCGGCAAGTAAACTGGTGCTGTTCGACTACCGGCCGGGCCGGGGTAAAGAAGGGCCGAAGCAAATATTAAAGAATTTTAAAGGGCATCTGCAAACAGACGGCTATGCTGTTTACGATGAATACGGCACGAAGGTTGGTATTACGCTGATGCATTGCTGGGCGCATGCCCGCCGTAAGTTTGTAGATGCTCAGGATAATGACCGGGAAAGGGCTGATTATGTATTAGCAGAAATACAGAAGCTATATGCCCTGGAAAGGGAATTAAAGCAAATCAATGCAGGCAAAGAGCAGATTGTTGCCATGCGCAAAGAAAAGGCCGCACCGGTAATAGCCGCATTAAAACAATGGATGATAACCAACAAGCCAGAGGTAATGCCCAAAAGCGCGATAGGCAAAGCTATTGATTACACCCTGTCGAGAATAGATGCCCTGACAGTTTACACTACTGCTGCCCACTTACAGATTGATAATAACCCGATAGAAAACTCCATACGTCCCATTGCCATAGGCCGCAAGAATTATTTATTCGCCGGTTCGCACCAAGCCGCTGAAAACGCTGCTATTTTTTATTCCTTATTTGCTACCTGCAAAGCGCAAGGCGTTAACCCGCACACCTGGCTTGCTGAAACATTACAGAAAATAGCTACTCACCCCATCAACAGGATTGAAGAACTACTGCCGGGTTGGAAACCGGAAGCAACAGTGTCTGAAAAAACTGAGTCCGAAAGCTAACGGGGTTCACCGGATGCTTACAACTTAACTGCCCATGCAGGTAACGGTGGTTCTTATTGCGCCGGGAATACCAGCGGAATTACTTTAGGGGGTTCTCCTACTGCAATAGGCGGAACTGCTGCTTACACCTATAACTGGAGCCCTTCAACCGGATTAAGTTCAACTACATCGCCTAACCCGTTGGCTAATCCAACGGTTACAACCAAGTATTACTTAACGGTAACTGATTCCAAAGGTTGTACTTCGTACGACTCAACTACCGTTACTGTTAAGCCAGCGCCAGTTGTAACTGCCGGAAGCGATACTGCGATATGTGCAGGCAACTCAACAATTCTGGGTGGAAATCCTACTGCTGTTGGTGGAACCGGAACTTATCAGTATACCTGGTCTCCGGGGTCAGGCCTTAACAATTCCCAGGCTTCAAATCCAACTGCCAATCCTTCTGTAACCACAAGCTATGTGCTTACAGTTACTGATCAGTTGGGTTGTTCTGCCACTGCTGCGGTAACTGTGGTAGTACATGCAACCCCGGTAGCAAATGCCGGTTCAACAGTTGTTTTGGCAGCTTGTTCATCAGACAGTGTGCGTTTGGGTGGAACACCGGCGGCAACTGGTGGCACTCCTCCATATACTTATGACTGGTCTACCAGTGCAGGTTTAAGTTGCACTACTTGTCCTAATCCTTATGCCAGTCATTTGGGTTCGAGCAGTACCTACGAGTTGGTTGTTACAGATTCTTTTGGATGTTCAGCTTCGGCAGAGGTGAACGTGAATGTTACAGGCAGCAGCCTTACGGTACATGCGGGTAACAATGTTTCGTTCTGCCATGGTTCTTCTGTAAGTATAACTTTAGGTGGAAATCCTACAGCGGTAGGTGGTACGCCTTCATATACCTATGCATGGTCTCCGGCGCTTGGCCTTTCCGATTCTACTTCACCAAACCCTCTTGCATCGCCTTCGGTTACTACCCAATATGGTGTGGTTGTAACTGATTCGAAGGGCTGTGTTGCATCTGGCAAAGTGCTGATTACTATTAACCCGGCACCTGTTGTAAGTGCGGGCGCACCTGATACAATATGTGCGGGTTCGCAGATAGTGTTAGGCGGTTCTCCGACAGCAAGTGGAGGTACTGGGGCTAACTACACCTATAACTGGTCTCCTGGTATTTTTATTAATTCAACAACAATTGCTAATCCGGTAGTTGACCCATCGGCTAATATAACATACTCACTTACTGTGACTGACTCTTTAGGATGCACTGCAACTGGTAATGTTTCTATAATCGTTCATCAGAATCCAGTAGCAAATGCAGGAACTAACCAAACGGTTACAAGTTGCCCTGATGCTTGTGTAACACTGGGTGGTTCGCCTACGGCTACGCAGGGTACCCCTCCTTACTTATATGCATGGTCGCCTATTGGTGCAGGATTGAACAATACCGGATTATCAAATCCAACAGCCTGCAATCTTTCAAGGCCAATTACTTATACAGTAACAGTAACAGATGCAAATGGTTGTACTGCTACATCTCAGGAATCCGTAAGTGTTACGCATAGCACGTTGGTAACTGATGCAGGCCCTGATAAGAGTATCTGCCGTGGCCAGTCTTCGGGTGTAGTAATTGGTGGAACTAACGCTGTAAGCGGAGGGGTTGCTCCTTATACCATTATCTGGTCTCCATCTACAGGCATACTTAATTCAACAAACATACCTAACCCAACTGCTAACCCGATTGATACAACTAGATATATCTTATTAGCCGAAGACGCTTTGGGATGTATCAGTATTGATTCTATGACGGTGTTTGTGAATCCTGCAGTTGTTGTTTCATTAAATAGTGACACTTCAATCTGTAATAGCGGAAGTACTATAATTGGCGGTAGCCCAACTGCATCAGGTGGCAACGGTGTGTTTACTTACTCATGGTCTCCAGGTACTGGTATTTCAAGCACAAGTGTTGCGAATCCTGTAGCTAGCCCCGCAAGTACTTCTACATATTGTGTTACCGTATCTGATGTTGCAGGTTGCTCTGCATCGGCTTGTCAAACTATAACAGTTAACCCGGGTATTACGGCTTGCGCCGGCCCTGTGGGTGGTGTTACCATGACAAACTGTTCAGGCTCATTTGCAACACTGGGTTGCACACCAACCGCTACTGGTGGAACGGGTAATTTCAGTTACACCTGGTCTCCTGACAGCGTGGGCGGTGTAAAGGTATTAAACAGCAATACCGTATCTAATCCGATTGTTACCGGCCTGGCAACATCAACAATATTTAAAGTAACTGTTACTGATAATATTACCGGTTGCACTTCAACTGCCCAGGTTCAGGTTATTGTTAATCAAACTAACCTGGCAGCTAATGCAGGCGGTGGAAAAATCTATTGCGCTAACAGTACTAGTTGTATACAAATAGGAGGTAACCCTTCTGCTACCGGTGGCGTGTCGCCATATATTTATCAGTGGTCGCCAGCGTCTAACATCAATAGCACAGGTATTGCTAATCCATGTGTTTCTCCGCTTAGCACTACTACTTATTACTTAACAGTTACTGATCAGTTGGGATGCAACAAAATTGACTCAGCGGTGGTTACGGTTAGTCCGTTACTTGCAATTAACGCTGGTAAGGATACTGCAGTTTGTTCAGGAATGCCGGTTGTTTTAGGTTCAAACCCAACAGTAATTGGCGGAACCGGACACTATACCTATAGCTGGACTCCTGCTACTAACCTTAACAATAATGCGGTTGCAAACCCAACTGCTCAAAACTTAACGGGTAATATTACTTATACACTTAACGTTTCTGATTCGCTTGGTTGCGCCGCTTCAGGCTCTGTAAGCATCAGCGTAAGGCCGTTGCCTATTGCAAATGCAGGACCTAACGCCACTATTTATGCGTGTGCTTTAGATAGCGCGGTGTTAGGTGGTAATCCAACTGCCTCAGGTACTGTTGGACCTTACACTTATGTATGGACTCCTCCTTTCGATTCATCATTGAATTGTCAAACCTGTCCTAATCCGGTAGTAAGGAACCTGGGCCATGTAACTCAGTTCTGCGTAACGGTTACCGATACTTTCGGTTGCCAGGCAACGAATTGCAATGTGATTACTGTATTGCCAAATACAGTATTTGTTAATGCAGGAACCAATGTGCCATCTATATGCGGCAATGTGCCGGGTAGTTGTGTTACATTAGGAGGTAACCCTACCGTTAGTGGTGGTGTGCCGCCTTATACTTACCAATGGTTTGGTGGTGTAAATGATTCGTTAATAGCTAATCCTCAGGCTTGTCCTACTGATACATCGAAATACCTGATAATAGGAACCGACTCAAAAGGTTGCCAGGCTGTAGATTCAGTAACGGTGTTTGTGAATAGTCCTCCTAAAGTTTCGGTTGCAGGTCTTGACTCTGTTTATTGCGTTAATTCGGGTAACGTTATTATGTCAGGTACTCCTGCCGGCGGAACATTCTCGGGCCCTGGTGTAAGCGGCAATGTATTCCAGCCACAAGCAGTGGGTGTGGGTATATGGCAGGTTACATACAGCTATACTAATCATGTGACAGGTTGTACAGGTGATACTGTTATCTCAGTTCATGTTAACTCGCAACCTACGGTTACAATCAGTGGCTACACTAATCCAAACTTCTGTCAGTTCGATGCTCCGGTTACTTTAGTTGGAAGCCCGGCTGGTGGAGTATTCTCTGGCCCGGGTATGACTGGTAATGTATTTAATCCGGCCAATGCTATCGTGGGTGGCAGCAATGTTATTACTTACACATACAATAACGGCTGTACCAACAGTGCCACTGTTACCTTCAATGTAAAAGGAAGTCCTACATTAAGCCTTTCTGTTTCTTCAGATACCATATGTAAAGGACAGGCAGTTACAATTACACCTACCTTCAGCTTTGATGTATTCAATATTGTTTACAATAAGGAAGGTGCTGGTGTAATTGGCTCTGGCCTTAACCCAATAACATTTGTACCAACCGGTGTTAATTATTGTGTGGTTGCAACGGCCATAAATACACCTAACGGTTGCGCTACGCGCGATACCGTTTGTATGCATGTAACCCAGGCTCCGGTTATCAGGGCTGATACTGCACACACTTGTGAGCAGATACCTGTTACAATTTATCTTGATTCTGAAGTATTTGACCCTAACAAAAATTCAGATACCATCAGAGTGCTTGGCAGCCCTGCACATGGCAGCGTGGTTATCACCGCTTCAGGAACTTATACTTATACACCGGGCAATTATTACTATGGTGTAGATTCGTTCAAATTTGTAGCTTGTAATGACCTTTGCCCTAACGCATGCGATACTGCAACTCAGTATGTATCGGTTTGCTTTACTCATTATCCGCCGGTAATTGTTGATACCACAGTTATCATTTATACCGGAGATACTGCACATGTATGTCCATATATTTATGACGTAAACAACCTGGGATTGACCATTTCAAATATCAATTGCGGGCCAATAAATGGTATCCTTACTTTTACCAGTGATAGCTGCCTGTCGTTTGTTCCTAACCTTACTTATCTGGGAACTCAAACATTATGTATTTCAGTTTGCGATTCGTTGGGTAGTTGTGATACGGGCCATATACACATTGTTGTTAAACCACGTAACATTCCACCTTTGGCTTACAGAATTAACGTAACGGAATGTAACCTGGCACCGGTAGGGGTAAACGTGGCTTCAGCTACTGTTGACCCTAACGGAAACCCAATGACTTACGCTTATGGTGCAATTTCAGGGCCATCGGGTGCAACGTGGACGGTAACCGGCAATGGTGCTGGTGTGTTCACAGCATCTGTTACCGGTACTTATACCATGCCATATTATGTATGCAACCACAGTCCGGCACCTATCAACTCGCTTTGCGATAGCAACGTTGTAGTTGTTTACGTAGTTGCATGTCCGGGACCTAATGATTCTATACATGCTAATAACGATGGTTTGAGTACAACTGTAGGTACACTTGATACGGTTGTTGAACTTGCAAATGATTACTATCCTGATTCTACATTATTAACGGTTACGATTGTCAGCGGGCCTCATCTTCCGGGTGCAATAGCTACGTTGAATACCAATAACACGGTAAGTTACAGTTCACCTACTCCTGGAAAGGATACGGTTGTTTACCAGATTTGCGACCCAACACCGTTGTGTAGTACTGCTTCTATTATCATTTTTGTTGATTCTCTGCCAATTCCAAACGGGCCTCCGGTGGCAGTTGATGACTATGATTCAACCAACTACTTAACTAACGTTACAGTGCCTGTATTGAACAATGACTACAGCAACTATGGCGATGCGATAGTAATGGCAGGGGTGGTAACACCTCCGGCTAACGGAACAACGGTGGTTAACAGCAATGGAACAATCACTTACATACTGGAAGCGCCGGTGAAACTGACCACCTAAGGCCGGAGCAAGCTGACCACCTTGGCCGGTTCAAATTGACCACCCAAGGCCGGACCAAACTGACCACCTGAAAAAGATAAGTTCATGCATTAGCGGAACCATACTCTAAGTTGCCCCAAACAACTGAAGAGAATGGCCAATAATCCGATAATCATGAGTAAAATAAGACACATTCTCCGCCTTCATTCGCAAGGACGTAATAAGCTATTGATAGCCAATCATACCGGTGTTTCGCGGAACACACTGAAGAAGTATTTAAAGGAATTTGAACGCAGCGGGCTCAGTTTTAAAGAGATCAATGAGCTAAGCGACAAAGACCTGGAAGACCTTTTTATCAAGCCCGAAGAGAAGCCCATCACTCCCAAACTGCAAGCTTTATTCAGTCTTTTTCCGGCTATGGATAAGGAGCTGAAGCGCAAAGGCATGACCCGGCTTTTGCTATGGGCAGACTACAGAAAAAAGCACCCGGACGGTTATAGCCTGAGTCAATACAAAAGCTATTTTGCCAGGTGGAAAGCACAGGTCAACCCCAGCATGCACATAGAGCATAAAGCCGGTGATAAACTGTATGTAGACTTTGCCGGTGACAAGCTAAGTATCATTGATAAACAAACCGGCGAAATACAGGCTGTAGAAGTGTTTGTAGCCATTCTGGGTGCCAGCCAGCTCACCTATGTTGAAGCGGTTATGAGCCAGCAGAAAGAGGATTTTATCGGGGCCTGTGAAGGTGCGCTGCACTACTATGGCGGTGTTCCGGCTGCGATAGTTCCTGACAATCTAAAATCGGCCGTTATCAAAAGCAGCAAATACGAACCGGTTTTAAATGAAACGTTTGCTGACTTTGCTGAACATTACAGCACCACCATATTACCAGCCAGGGCTTATCGCCCCCAGGATAAGGCACTGGTAGAGGGGGCTGTAAAAATCATTTACACGCGCATATACACCAAGGTACGCCCTAACCAATACTTTACCCTTGAAGAGCTTAACAAGGCCATATTGGTCGCCCTGGAGGTGCATAATCTTACCCTGCTCAAAGGCCGCAATTATAGCCGCAGGCAACAGTTTGAAGAGGTAGAACGGGCTACACTTGCTCCACTGCCTCCGCTTCGCTATGAGCTAAAGAAACAGCTCTTTGCCACTGTCATGAAGAACGGCCATGTATCCATGAGTGCTGATAAACATTACTACAGTGTCCCCTTCCGCTTCATTGGTAAGAAGGTAAAACTGATGTACTCGCGTAGCACTGTAGAGGTGTTCTATAACTACGAACGGATTGCGGTACACCTGCGCACCAAGAGCCCCTATAACTATACCACCGAGAAAGACCACATGGCCTCTGAACACCGGTTTGTGAGCGACTGGACACCGGAACGCTTTTTAGGCTGGGCTGGTGGAATACACGAAGATGTACGACTCTATATCCTGAAAATACTGGACCGCAAACAGCACCCGGAACAAGCCTATAAATCATGTGTAGGCATATTAAGCTTCGCAAAGAAAGTGGGTAATGAACGACTGATAAAAGCCTGCCAACGGGCGCTGGGCTATGGCATCTACAACTACAAGACCATCCAGACTATCCTGGAAAAGCAAATGGATCATTACGATGAGACCGATGAAAACAAGCAATTAGAAATGCCCCTGCACGAGAATATACGTGGCGAAGATTATTATCAGTAAACCAATTATAAATCACCTAAAAACAGAAAACAATGAATGCAACAACGTTAGAAAAAATGCGGAAGATGAAGTTCTTCGGCATGTTCAGGTCCTTTAAAACCAGCCTGGAATCAGGCCGGAAAGAAGAATACACTGCCGATGAAATGATTGCTACCCTTATAGAAGCAGAATGGGATGACCGGCAAAACCGAAATGTAGAGCGGCACCTTAAAAATGCCCGCTTCAGATACAAGGCTGTGCTGGAAGAACTGAACTACCATACAGACCGCAACATTGACAAGAATCTTATCATGCGCTTTGCTGAATGTAAGTTTATTGACAAGCACGAGAACATCCTCATTACCGGTAGTACCGGTATAGGTAAAAGTTACATTGCTTCTGCTTTAGGCCACCAGGCCTGCAGCCAGGGATACAGAGTAGCCTACTATAATACAGCTAAACTTTTTGGCAAACTGAAAATGGCTAAAGCCGATGGTTCTTACCTGAAGGACGTAGCCAAAATAGAGCGGCAGCACCTTTTAATACTGGATGACTTTGGAATAACACCCTTAGACGGACCCAGCCGGGCCGCACTCATGGAAATAATAGAAGACCGGCACGGCAAAAGTTCCACTATTATTACATCGCAGGTTCCTGTCAATAAGTGGCATGATGTAATCGGAGAAAAAACTGTAGCTGACGCAATCCTGGATAGAATTATCCATGAAGCGCACAGGTTAGACTTAAAAGGAGAGTCGCTCAGAAAAAAATCAGAAAACAGCCCCGAATTGACCAGAATCTGACATTAAAAACCATATTTTTTTAACCATCCAATAATGCATGAACTTCTAAAATCTTCGCCAGCAAAATCAGTGGTCAATTTGCTCCGGCCTTAGGTGGTCAGTTTGACCGGCGTACCCAACGTAGTGAACCTGGAAGGAGCTACCATCAATGGCTACTGCAATTTTTTGAATTGCAATTTTAAAAAAGATGCCCTCTTTAACCGTTGTACGTTTAACAGCACCACCGCTTTTACCAAATGTATATTTACGCAAACTGCCGGCTTCCAGTCGGCTACCTTTGCCAATAATGCTTTCTATAACGAGACACAATTTAACCAGGCATGTTTTTTTCAGAATTCATTCTTCTACCGCGAGTTCACATTTAACGTGGTTATTGCCAATGGATATACTGATTTTTCATCGGTAAACTTTTATTCGAATGTTTATTGCAATTATGCCCAATTTCACAAAGACCTGGTTTTTAATAACGGCAACTTTAAGGGCCGAATCGAATTTGTAGGCTCGAAATTTGAAACTGCTGAATTTGACGGTAGCCTTTTTTATGGTCCTGCTATTTTCGAGAAATCCGATTTTGCCCAAAGTTTATCACTAAAGGATAGTAAGTTTTTACTCGCCAAACCCCGAACTGCGGGTTATAAAGCGGCGAAAATTGACATTAGCGGCGTTGAGGTCGTCGACGTTGGTAAGTTGAATGAGTTTTAAAACAAGGAAAGATGATACAGGTGAACCGGAAATTTAACAGAGGTGCAAATTTTTCTTCTGGGAATAATGTGGGGATGCTTAGCCGGTTTTGAATATAAAAGCGATAAGTCATAAGTCAGAATTAAAGCAAGTGTACAATTTGAAGGGACTCTCATTAATCAATAAGCGTTTTATACATTACACTATACATTGGTAATATGCGCAGGCTTACGCTTAAAAACGCATTGCAGTTTGAGAGTAGTATGTTAGCGAGCACAAATCGAGCGTGTCTTAAAATAAAAACTATAAAACTCAATACTGGAGCGAGTCTCAGGACAAGGTCCATAACAGTCCATAACCCTTCCTCTCCAAAATTAATGCCTAGGTTTTAGTTCAGCAGCTTCTCGAACCTGTTTCCCGAAACCGCCATTTACATTGCGTTCCTGCATTTTTCTTTCGATCAACGCTCCATTTGCGACCGGAATAATTGCGAGTGTAAATCAAGCCATCTGCATTTTTAATGCGCGTATTAATTCCAGATTAAAATCCTATTGTCTGCATCTGCTACTTACGCCCATACTGCACAAGGGCGGACACATGGACCCTATAGCTATCTCATGTGAGTCAAGTTAAGCAAAACATCTACGCAAACTGCCTAACTCCCGAAACTTGAGAACCGCTTCCCAATAATACAAAATACACTGCTACAACCGTTGTTCTTTTTGCTGCGTGGCTGCTCCTCCGCTTCGGAGGCTAGGAGGTAGCGTGGCGCAAAAAGAACTGAGTGATGTTTTAACTTAACGGCATTGCCCTACTGGGCAGGAAAAGCAATTAATAAATAGTTTATTTTCTATACTGTCCGAGAAAAAAAATAGGGGAGGCCGAAGCCGCCCCATTTTTATAGCTTAGAAGTTACCACACTTTTAAAGCTATGAACCAAAGTAATAATTTTGTCGGACAGCACATATTTGCACAG
>CAISWS010000051.1 GCA_903889265.1 uncultured Bacteroidota bacterium | reverse complement strand
TTCATGTTATCTGTTTTTTAATTATCGGTACAATAGCGTTTGTATATTCTCGTTTTCGAAAAAAAGTTCAAGCCCCTTTATTTCGGATGAACTAAAGGGATTGAACCCAAGCTTTGGCAGGCAACTGGCTACCTTCTCTCCCTTGCCTTCGCCCATACTGTGGTAGGGCAACAAATGGATTGCTTCTATCTTACACTTATTCAATAACTTAACCACACCGGTTAAATTTTTATTAGTTGCTGTATACTCAGGTATTAATGGCAAGCGGAATTGCACCGGCGCTTTTGCCTCGACTAACTGCTGCATATTGAAATGTATTTTCTCATTGCTTCGCGACAGGTATTTTTTGTGTTCGCTGCAATCAGCAATTTTGATGTCGAAATATATCAGGTCAAGCAGCGGCAGTATTTTTTGAAATTTGTTCCATGAAAAGAGGCCGTTCGTTTCAATATTTGTCTGTATACCATGACTTTTGCATTGAACCAATAGCTCGTAAATAAAGTCAATATGCATGGTGGGCTCACCGCCCGAAAAAGTTACTCCACCACCGGATGCATTGTAATAATCTAAGTCCTGTAAAATTTCATGCATTAATTCTTTTACAGTATATTCTTTCCCAATAACCCTTATCGCCTCCGAAAAACAAGTAACTGTGCATTTTTCGCACCTGGCACAAATATCCCGGTTGATTCCAATCTTATCATTAAACGAAATTGCGTTGTGCGCACAAGTAGTAACACAGTCGCGGCTGTCAATACATTTGTTTGGATAATACGCGATTTCGGGTTTTAGAGAAATGGACTCCGGATTCTGACACCAGGGGCATTCCAAATTGCATCCTTTAAAAAAGATAACCGTTCTAATGCCCGGGCCATCGTGAATTGAAAACCTTTGAATATCGAAAACAAGCGGGCTCATGGAAAACCGGATTTTACTTAATAAAAACGGCAAAACATGAATGAGAGATTGACTTAAAAATTCATTCCAATTTTGTTGTGGAAAGCTAACTGGAACAATTTCCTTAACCTATGACTTTTGTCAATAAGCCCAGCTTGTCCTCATCTTCCTGGCATAGCCAATGATTTTGGATTCTGCTCCCATACAGATTCTTTTTTTAGTCCTTTCGACCCGCAATTTTTAAACCAGCTGTTGGCAAAGATTAAGTTTATTAAGTTCAAGATGCTACTGCTCCGAAAGCATCAATGCGATTTCAAAGTTGCGGAACAGCAGCATCCCCAACCTAATCGCAGTACGTGAAGTCCATGTTGAATTTCAAAGCTTGGTTTTCGATAAAAGCTCGATTTACGATCGGCTTTTCTTGTCCATTTTGTGAGAATGTAATGTGATTAAATCCCACATTAAATTTTTACTTTACTTAGTCCAGATTAAGCTGAAACTTTACAACTGATAAAAATCAATACAAAAACAAAAAATCTCTCTTAACTTTAAAAGACCGGAATCCGGTATATGGGAAATTGTTTTATTAAAATGTCTCAAATTCCATTTTCGAATGTTGTTTCAGTTAATTTTTAATTCTGCTATCAGAAACAGGTTTAATACTTTTCACACACTAAAACTTGGCTAACGTAAATACACATGAAATATAATGTAAACGTCAAAACCGTTAATGCTTTGCTTGTTTTCCTAGTATTACTCGACCTTGCTCTTTCATCCATTTGTTTATTGGCCCCCACTTTCTGGGCACAATTAATGCACGGCGTAGATTTTTCAGACTCACTAGGATTGGTGAGGCGATTAGGTGGAGTATGGCTGGGCTTTTTCGTTTTTCAGTTAGTGGCATTAGTGTATTGGCGCAACCATACCTGGTTACTGGTGCTGGTGGCGGGCATCCGGTTAACTGAATCATTTTCGGATTGGATTTACTGGTATTTTTCCAGTCAACATACCTGGTTTGGGAATTTCGGGCTGTTGGTTGCTCCGCCGGGTAACTGGATATTTGGCATTGTACTAATCAAAGTGTTTCTAAGCATCAACGCGGAGAATAATTACAAATTGAAGTAGCACCTGGCAATTAAAGAAACCATGAATAATTTAACCCCCAGAGAAAAAGCAACATTAGAAGCGCTGGCACCCTGTATCATTCCTGAAGGAGGGTCGGTTCCGTTTAGCTTTAAAGAAATTAAATATCTGCCGTTTATAGAGGAAATGGCTGAATCTGTGCCCACCCATATCCGCTGGGTAATTCATTTTAATTTATGGTTTATTGAATACCTGGGATGCCTGTACCTGCACCGGATAAAAGCTTTTTCAAAACTTGCCATGCATGACAGGGAACTCATTCTTATTTCTTTGAGGGGCAGCAAGCGCTTTTTTATCCGTGGCATTTATATTCTCACTTCTGCCCTTTTCCTGATTCCGATGTATAAAAACGAAGAGGTAATGAATGCTATTGGCTATACCGGTTTTAAAAATGGAGAGAATAAAATAACCTGACAAAATGATAACTGATTCTCAAACCCTCGAAGAGAATTTTCATGCTGATGCTGACGTAGTAATTGTTGGTAGTGGAGCAGGGGGAGCGCCTATGGCTTACCAGCTGGCCAAAGCAGGATGGAAAGTTATACTGCTGGAAGAAGGACGAAATTACACGCCTTATTCCTTTGAGCGTAAAAGCTGGGAACCGATGAGGGATATGTACCGGGATAGCGGAATGACGTTTACCTTGGGAACACCTTCTATTCCACTTCCTATGGGCAGAGCCCTGGGGGGAACCACCATCATTAACTCAGGTACCTGTTTCAGAATTCCGGAAAAGGTATTTGGCCATTGGAAAAATGAATTTGGTTTAAGTGAAATGGAGTATAAGGACCTGATGCCGCTTTTCGAAAAAGCAGAAGAGAAGGTTCATGTTCAGCCAGCGCCGCTTGAAGCCTTAGGTGCAAACAACCTGCTTTTTATTGAAGGCGCTACAAAACTGGGTATAAAAAGCAAGCCACTGAACCGGAATATTAAAAACTGTAAAGGAGCGGGCCTATGCGTTTTTGGTTGTCCGGAAAACGCCAAACAAAGCATGGAAAAGAATTTTTTGCCTGCAGCTTCAAACCTGGGGGCCACGATTATTACCTCGGCCCGGGTTGAAAAGATTTGTATTAAAAAAATGTGGCAACCGGGATAGAAGGAATTTTTCTGGATGAACGGCGAAGACAGCGAACAAAATTTACTATTGATGCACCGGTAGTTGTACTCAGTTGCGGAGCCATTTATTCGCCCCACATGTTGCTTAAAAACGGAATAGCAAACCGGTCGGGGCAGGTTGGGCGTAATCTTCATATTCATCCCGCATCCAAAGTAATCGGAATTTTTGATCAGGAAATAAACGCATGGAGCGGTACCCCGCAAGGGGCCTATTCAGATGATTTTGCCGCGGAAGGAATTATGCTGGAAGGTTTTTTTCTGCCTCCGGCCATTCTTTCTTTTGCACTGCCAGCACTGAGCCGGAAGTTGAAAGATTATATGGCTGATTACAGTAAAATGGCGGGTTTCGGGGTTATGGTTACAGATTCCTCTCGTGGAAGGGTTATAAGAGGATTGGGACATTTTCCGCTGGTACTTTACAATTTAAATCAAACCGATACCGATAAATTTGTGAAGGGAATAGATATTGTATCGCGCATCTATTTTGCTGCCGGGGCACGGAAAATTTTATCCCCGGTTCATGGTATGGATGAATTAACCAGCGTTGACGATCTGGAAAAACTGCACCGGGCAAAGGTGCGTGCTTCCGACCTTGAACTAAGCGCTTTTCATCCCATGGGCACCTGCCGAATGGGTGATTCTTCCAAAAACAGCGTAGTAAACAGCCACCTGGAATCGCATGACGTAAAAGGGCTATTTGTGGCCGACGCTTAAGTTTTTCCATCCAGTTTGGGCGTAAATCCGCAGATGACCATTATGGCTTTTTCTCTTTTTGCAGCCAATTACTTAGTTAACAACAAAGAGAAATACAGCGCATGAAAAAAGAAGAAGTAAATTTTTCAAGATACATTTCAGGTCAAAGACAGGGGCATTATGAGAGCTTTTTTATGCGGGCAAATCACCCACATCTTCCCCAGGCCTTTTGGATCAGGTACACTATTTTTTCGCCCAACCGGCATCCGGAAAATGCAATAGGCGAACTTTGGGCGATTTATTTCGACGGATTAACGCACACGAATGTTGCGGTAAAGCAAGAGGTAAAAATGGACCGCTGCGTTTTTAATAACCATACGTTTGACATTCATATTGGTGATTCGTTTTTGCGCAGTAGCGAATTGAAAGGAAATGCAGGTATCTCTGAGAATAGTAT
>CAISWS010000050.1 GCA_903889265.1 uncultured Bacteroidota bacterium | reverse complement strand
TGTCATGGTGAGCGAAGCCGAACCACCTATAGTCCAATGCGTGCATTATTCCTTACCCCATCAAATAACTCTTCAATTCATCATACTCCGGCTTTACAACAACGCTCTGTTTTTTTAGTTTCAATAGCTCTTGTAATTGCGCTGGTATATCAACCGGTTGACCAATCGCCTTCTCCACCACATCACTGAACTTTAATGGGTGGGCGGTTTCAAGAAACAGCCCTTTTGGACATGCGCCTGTCATGGTGAGCGTAGCCGAACCATATTTTTCCAGCGCGTTATAACCCACCGCCCCATGCGGGTCGAGCGTATAATTAAACTCCTTAAAAACTCCTTGAATGGTTTCAGCGGTTGTAATGTCATTTACCCGGTAGCTGCTGATAAAGGATTTTATTTTCTGGTAGTCGTTCCCGAACAACTCAAGGATGCGAACAAAATTGCTGGGGTTACCTACATCCATAGCGTTTGATATGGTGGCAACGGCTTCCATGGTTTCAAACAATCCGGATTCGAGGTAGCGGGTAAACACATCATTACTGTTGCAGGCTGCTACAAAATGCTTAACCGGTAAACCCGAAACGGCCGCTAAAAGCCCGGCACAAATATTTCCAAAATTCCCGCTTGGAACTGATATCACCGGAGGCTCAGCCCCAGCCCATTGTTGTAAAGCATAGAAATAATAAAACTGCTGAGGCAGCCAGCGGGCAACATTGATGGAGTTAGCGGAGGTAAGAAAAAGTTTTTCGTTTAGTTCAATATCCGTAAAGGCCTGCTTTACCATTTTCTGGCAATCGTCAAATGTGCCTTGCACTTCAAGTGCTTTGATGTTTTGCCCGAGGGTAGTTAGTTGCTGCTCCTGTATTTTGCTCACCTTGCCCGATGGATATAAGATAATCACCTCCACTCCTTCCACCCCTAAAAATCCGTTGGCAACTGCACTGCCGGTGTCGCCGCTGGTAGCTACCAGCACGGTAATTTTCTTTTTATTGTCGCGCGAGAAATATCCCAGGCACCGGCTCATGAACCGGGCACCCACATCTTTGAAGGCAAGCGTTGGGCCATGAAATAATTCGAGCGATGAAATATTATCACTTACCTGAACCAGAGGGAACTCGAAATTTACAGTGTGGGCGCAAATCTCATGAAGGTCTGCATCGGGAATTGTGCCACCAACATATGGCCTGATAACTTCAAACGCGATATCTGCTTTGGAGGTTTGTTTTAACGAAGCAAGTAGAGTCTTTGAAAGGAAAGGAATCTGTTCAGGAAAGTACAGGCCTTTATCCGGTGCCTGCCCACGTATAGTGGCTTCTTTGAAATCTACTTTGGGTGAAATTTTATTGGTGCTGTAGTATTGCATGTGTTAAGGTGCGAAAGTGTTAATGTGTTAATGTCGGGCCTTCGTGTATCGTAACGCCTTGATTATTTACCGTAGTTAAATGGATATGAAAATCAACGCCAATCTTTTCATAAACGTTGCGCATGGCCTGCTCAACTTTTTTCGCAGTAGCCTCATCTTTGCTCAACATAAAAACGGATGGTCCCGATCCTGATATGCCGCCGCCTAATGCACCGGTTTCAATACTGCGTTTTTTCAATTCATCAAATCCGGGGATGAGCATACTACGCACCGGTTCAATTAATACATCATGCAGCGAGCGGCCGATAAGCTCATAATCCTCTTTCATAAAACCGGCAACCAGGCCTGCAACGTTTCCCCATTGCGTAATGGCATCTTTAAGCAGAATTTGTTTTTTAAGGATTTGCCGGGCATCAGAAGTTTTCACTTCTATCTGCGGATGAATGACGGTAACATACAGCGGCGGAAAATTGAGCGGAATTATATCCAGCGGGTCGTTACTACGGATGAGCGTAACGCCGCCATAAATACATGGTGCAATATTATCAGCGTGCCTTGCGCCTGAAGCCACCTGCTCGCCGTAAGTTGCAAAGCGCACCAGGTCGGCTTTACTAAAACGATTGTTGAGTAAATGATTGGCACCCACCACAACACCAGCTGCGCTGGCTGCACTTGAACCAATACCGCTGCCGGGCATTATGTTTTTGGTGCTTTCTATTTCGAAGCCAATGTTATCATCCAGCTCTTTCATCATGGCCAGCAACGCGCCGCCATACACATTCTTTTCCGGTTCCACGGGGAGATTGTATTGGTCTTTGTTGATAATGCGGATAGTTTTTTCGGGCAACAAACGCATTACCAGTTTATCGTAAGGCTCGTTCAGTGCAAGCCCCAGCACATCAAAACCGCACACGATGTTTGCAACGGTTGCGGGGGCGTGAACTGTAATCTGTTTCATTTTATTTTGGGAATTATAGAACGCTGATTTATTATGGTTTTTATGATGAAAAAACTATGACATGTAAATAGTTAATACATGTATTTTATGAACAGAAAAACAAATGTGATAAATTTAAAACTAATGTTAAAAAGTTTAATTTAAATAATATTTAAAATCATGTTTAATCATAAAAATCATAATAAATCAGCGTTCTATCTGCAATTATTTCCCTGCACTACGGATAATATCAGCAAATACACCTGAAGCCGTCACCTCCGCCCCTGCTCCTGCTCCTTTAATAACCAATGGCTGTTGCACATAGCGGCGCGTATAAAACAGCACTACGTTATCTTTTCCATACAGGTGATATAAATCGTGCTCCTTACCAATATGCTGAAGGCCGACTGAAGCTTTTCCATTTTCGAATTGAGCAACAAACTTTAGTTTGCAATATTTGGCCGCCGCCGCATCGTATAGCTTTTTAAAGTGGGCTTCGTGTTTCTCCAGCTCTTTGTAAAAATCAGCTACGCTACCCTTCATGCACGATTCAGGTAAAAACACGTCGTTACTGATTTCGTCCATCTCCATTTTGTAACCGGCCTCGCGACTGAGAATTAAGATTTTGCGCATTACATCCACTCCTCCCAGGTCTAACCTCGGGTCGGGTTCTGTGTAGCCTTCATCCTGTGCCTGTTTTACAACCGCCGCAAACGGACGGATGCCATCGTAGTTATTGAAAACAAAATTTAAGGTGCCTGATAATACCGCCTGCATTTTTAGCACCTCATCGCCACTGCTGCGCAAATCGTTCAGTGTGCCTATAATGGGCAAGCCTGCACCCACATTGGTTTCGAATAAATAGGATGTATTGAATTCGTTAGCCAGTTGTTTTAGTTTTTCGTAATTGCTGTATGGTGACGAGCTGGCAATTTTATTACAGGCCACTACTGACACACTTTTTTGCAGGAGGCCTGCGTATGTGCCTGCTACATCCTGGTTGGCAGTTATATCTACAAATACCGAGTTGCGTAAATTCTTTTCGCGGATAAAATCTGCCAGTTCAGATATGGTCATCGGCTTTGCTCCTTTCAGCTCCTCTTCCCATTTGTTCAGGTCCAGTCCTTCTTCATTCACTGCAATTTTTTTGCTGTTGGCAATGGCTACAACGCGCAACTGCAAACGGAGGTGTTTGAGCAGATAGGCTTGCTGTGTTTTTAACTGCTCAAACAAACGCTTGCCTACATTACCGGCGCCGGCTATGTAAAGGTTCAGCTGCTTGTAGGTGGTTTCGAAAAACTCTTCATGTAAAACGTTGATGGCCTTTTTTACATCAGCCACGCCGATAACTGCCGAAATGTTTTTTTCAGATGAGCCCTGTGCGATGGCGCGAATGTTAACGCCGTTTTTGCCAAGGGCGCTAAACATACGACCGCTAATACCCGGGTGGTTTTTCATTTGGTCGCCTACCAGTGCAACAATGGCCAGGCCGTTTTCAACTTCAAGCGGGTTTAGTTTACCGGTGTTTATTTCGTAATCAAACTCTTCGTCAATTGCTTCTTTGGCTTTGGCAGCATTTACCTCATCAATAGCTACGCAAATGGAGTGTTCTGATGAACTTTGCGTGATAAGGATGACATTTATTTTTTCGTCGGATAAAGCTTCAAACAATCTTTTTGAAAAACCTGGGATGCCTACCATGCCGCTTCCTTCCAGCAACAGCAAAGAAAGTTTGCCCAGGCTCGACAATCCGGTAACCTTATTGCCAGCTTTAATTCCCCCTTCGGGGCTTAGGGGACTGATGAGCGTTCCGGCATCTTCGGGCGCAAAGGTATTTTTGATTAACAGCGGAATGTTTTTGGCCATGGCCGGCTGTATAGTGGGCGGATAAATAACCTTGGCCCCAAAGTGCGAAAGCTCCATAGCCTCCTGATAAGAAGTATGAGGAATGACTTTGGCATTTTGCACCAGTCGCGGGTCGGCGGTCATCATGCCGCTAACGTCGGTCCATATTTCAAGCGGCCCGGGATTTTTGCCCGATACTGCGGCTGAGAAAATAGCGGCAGTATAATCTGAGCCACCGCGGCCCAGCGTTGTTGTAACGCCATGGGCATCAGATGCAATAAAACCGGGAAAAAGATAAAGTTGCGATGGATGGGCTTTTACGAAAGCCAGAATTTTATGATTGGTAGCATCGAAATTAACTGCGGCAAAACCAAAATTTGAATTGGTAACAATAAGCTGTCTCGAATCGGCCCATTGGTGGGCAATGCTCAAAGATTTCAGCCGGTGCGAAATGATAACTGACGACATCAGCTCTCCAAAGCTAACGATCCGGTCTAGCGTGCGGGCCGATAATTCGCCCAGCATAAATACGCCTTCGCAAATGGCTTCCAGCTCGTTGCACCTGGTTTTTATCTCGCTTAAAACAGCACTTTGATGAGCGACCGGTACCAGTTCTTTTATGCAGGTTAGGTGGCGCTGTTCAATAGAAGACAACTTTTCTTTATACGTTTCTTTGCCCGCTGCGGCCAGTTTGCCCGCGTCAATTAAAACATCTGTAGTTCCGCCCAGGGCAGAAACAACAACCATGGCAGGACCTTGTTTTAAGGTTTGTTGAACAATAGCAATTACCTTGTTAATATTTTCTGCATTGGCAACCGAAGTGCCACCGAATTTTAGTACCCGCATTTACCCGTAATTTAAAACCGAATGTTAGGGCATTTTACCGGTAGCGCATTGCCTGTTTTAAACAGCGGTTTTGGGGGGTGGATAGTGGGGAGGGCAGGGAGGAGAAGTTATTTTACATGCCCCCTTGCAATATTTGGGCTTTCAGGATTAACAGAAAGTTTAAGAGGTTTGGGCTGTACTACCAAATCCATATCCTCCATAGGTACAGCACCAAGGAGCACTTCATCGCCTAACACTAGCGCTCCCACCCGAAGGAGGTTTGACAGAAATGTTGAACCTCCTTTTTTTATGCGGGTTTAGAGCCTGAAACCATTACCAGTTGTGAGTTTCATATGAAGACCATTGGCTAAAAATATAGGTTCAGGTACGTTCAAAACGGTTCAAAGGGGTGCAGTAATATGCACCCAAACACGCACCCATCAAGTTAGTTTATGGCTTGATTTACATTTGGGGCATTTCTAATCCTTTTACTGAATTGAAGAATCGGCATTGAGGCTGGTCATAAAATATTAGCCGAAGATATTGAGCAAAATGATGGTGTTAAATCCTGTTCACAAGACGTTTAATCAATGAACGCCAGGTGAAGATTAGGTGTCAATAACCCGAAGCCGATTTCTGATATGGAAGAATATTAGTTATGTTAATTTTGGTTTTTATAACTAGATTTTTACTTTAGCCTTGTTATTCACCTAAACCAAAAAAACCAATGAAACAACAGATTTTAAATTATAAAAACATTATTGGTTGGACGCTAATCGTATCAGCACTTGCATTTTTAGGATTTGAAATGTATAAGAGGTATGTTCAAAACGCTCCATTGCACGATAATCTATTGGAGGATTTTTTAATTCCTATCTCAAATACATTAATTGGGATAGTGTTTTTAGTACAAAAGAAAAAAAGCAAAGAGCAGTAGCAGGTAAAGCAAATTAAACCCATGAGATTTTCAACCAAATTTTTATACGCCGTTAGTGGTCTTTTCTTTGCATTTGCGGCCTTCGCCTTTGGCCATTACCAAGGTAGGCATTCAAACCCAGGTGATAGCCAAAACCCTTTCGGGTTAACTAATGACCAACGGGATTTGGCACTTGGCATAGCTTTTCTAATTCTTTATGCTGTAATAAATTGGATTATCAGGCGCAGAGAAAAGGCAGAGGCAAAAGCAAATTAACATTATTGCTACTTGTGTTTTAACTATTGTTTGTCGGGTCGATTGGTCTTAATCACTGTAATGCTGGTATCGGATTATTTTGATACTACCGATATTTACAAAATATCAAAACCCTGGCGCTATGCAGCAGAAGTTGACTACCGCATAGAGCCTGTTTCTGTAAGCGAAAAGAGATTTTTAACTGATGATGGCTCGCCGCTTATTGCCATAGTCAAGCAAGAAGGGGTCGAGATAATGGCTTAGACCACTCACTTCATCACCGTAAAAGCCACGTACCCCACCATCAAACCAAAAATCAAAACATCTGAAACCAGTGCAATCGTTTCATTGGCACTAACCGGCTTTTTGATAATGTGCTGTAAGCCTGCTAAACCAAAATATAAACCACCGCCAATTGCCGCCAACGGGCACCAGAAAATACTGAAAATGGAAAGGATACCCATTAAGCCCAAACAAATATTGGCGTAACCCAGCTCTTTTACAATCACAAAGCTTTCTTCGTTGCTGATATGAAATATTTCCTGCGCAGTAAATGCCGGTTTTGCAACTTGTCTTATACCTGCAGTAAACAGGCGCACACCAATGCCCCAAAACACAAACCATTTGCCAATAAGCGCCCAGCCAAATATGGAGGAATGGGTTAAGCACTCAACAGTTATGGATAACACTGGTAGTATAAGCATTACAACCAGCACGTTCATTAAATAAAGAGAAGGTTTTCCGCTCATGTAATAAGTTTAATGAATGGCAAATATATCTACTTTTGTAAACTGCTATATTGGCTTTTATTAAACCACTCTCTAAGCCCGAACAAAAGAGCACCTAATGCAATTACGGCTACTGCACCTAAAATATATTTCACCTCTGCCGAACAAAACACAAATCCCCAAACCCCAATGGCCACCACCGGTGGCAACGGATACAACCACATGCGGTAAGGAAAACTTTCATCTTTATGCCGGGCGCGATATAAAAGCAAACCAATGGCCTGCCCTAAAAACTGAACCAGTATTCGCATAACAATAATGGCGGTTATTATTTCTTTCATTTTAAAAAGCAGGCTAAAAACAAATGCGGCGCCTGCCAAAATCAATAACGACACATAAGGAAAGTTTTTAGTGGGATGGAGTTTGCCGAAGATGCTGAAAAAATTGCCATCAACTGCCGCGGCATAAGGCACCCGCGAATAACCCAGCATAACGGCAAAAAGTGAAGAAAGCGCAATAAACAAAATAAGGCCGGTTGCTATAAGCGCCGCCGTATGCCCATAAAGCCGTTCGAAAAACAGGCTGATGATAAATTGCGAATCTTTCGCCTCCTGCCAGGGAATAACACCCAACACCGCAATCTGCATTAGCAAATACAAGATGGCTATGATAGTGACGGAAAGAAAAATACTGCGTGGTATGTTGCGTTCGGGCTCTTTGATTTCTCCGCCAAGGTGGCAAACGTTATAATAGCCCAAAAACGAATAAATGGTTTTGGTGCTCGCTTGCCCCAGGCCAAGAAAAAATACCGGAGTTAAATCAAAGGAATCTTTGCTAAAAGTAAAAGCAAGCACCGGTTGAAAATGCGAGAAACCACTGGCGATTAACCACAAAATAGTGCCGCCCACAACAATGCCCATAAACACCGATATTTTACCGATATCGGTTATGTTGCGGTAAAGTAAAATGGTAATAAGAATGATAAGTCCACCGGAAACAGCTTTCTGTTCTATGGATGTAAGCGAAGGCACCAGATAAAGCAGGTATTGCGAAAAACCGATGGCCCCCGACGCGGCAACTAACGGTGCCTGAATAATAGTTTGCCATACGTATAAAAACGACATTAACCGGCCCCACCTTTTTCGACCGTATAAATTTTGAAGAAACGCGTAGCTGCCACCGGCCTCGGGCCATTTGGCACCCAGCTCGGCCCATACTGCACCATCGGCAAATGCAAGTAGGGCACCTAATACCCAGGCAATAATACATTGAGGGCCGTGCATAGCACCGATAACAAACGGTATAACAATAAACGGGCCTATGCCCACCATATCAATGGTGTTAATGGCAACCGCCTGTGTTAAACCTAAACCGCGAATAAGCTTATTCATGAATGATATAAATACGGATTTATTTTTAACGGCTAACTTTTTTCCGCAAATTTTGCCCGTTTTTCTGATTCTGTATTTGATTTATCCATTAACTGATTAATGCCATTATTTATTATTACCATAATTAAGTAAATTTGAAAATGCGTGCCTGGTTACCGGCATACATTAAACCTGTTGTCCGGTCAAAGCAAACAATGTTTTTCGGCCCCAATTATTTGCCGTATAAAGTGATATTTTGTACTGAATATGGGCGCTCTTTTTACTAATGTTTGTTTTTAAATTTGATACGGTATCGTTAAAATATCCTCGTATTTGATGTAAATAATGTACTTGTATTAAAGAATTATCGGGAGCAAATTTGTAGCATCAAAAACCGAATAGTTTTGTTTTTAGAAAAATTAAAAGCCTGTGCCATGAAAAATAAGCTTACCCGCACTTTGAGATTAGTTTTTGTGGTTTGTTTAACCCTTTTTGCCAGGCCAAACACCTTAATGGCGCAATGCGTTAACGCAGATTTCAGCGATGGCAACTTTACGGGCTGGGCCGGTACTTATTTTGCCACTTGTACCGATACGGTTTTTGGAGATTGTTTATGTAGTGCTACCAATCCTTACTACAGAGCGGGGTTTAACCAGGGACCCGATAACAGCGCGGTTAACGATGATTCGGTTGAATATAACCAGGTAATTACAACTACTGCGGGCGGTGTAGATCCGAATTTGGCTATGCTGGGCGCAACATTACCTGTAGTTTGGCCGGGTGGAAGTGGTTATGCTGCCCGTTCGGGAACCATGTGGCAAGCTATCGAATCCGGAGCCATTGGCCAGGGTGAGTCTATGTCGTACACATTTGTTGTTACACCAGGCAATTGCAATTTTACCTACCACTATGCGGTAGTATTAAATGACGGAGGACATATAGAAGGGCAGCAAGCGTATTTCAGCATTAAAATGACAGATGGGAGTAACAATGAAATAACTTGTGCCGGCTATAATACTGATGCTACAAGCTGTCACGCAATGCCCGGATTTATTAGTTTGAACGACCCGGCACATGGCCCTGTATATTATAAACCCTGGTCTTCTGTTTTAGTGCCCTTGGAAAATTATATCGGGCAAACCGTTACAATCACATTTACAACCCGCAGTTGTTTGCCCGACGGTTGTGCAGGAAGCCATTATGGTTATTCATATTTCTCGTGCGAATGTGCTGCCTATACACCTTTGAGTTTAGTAATAACGCCAGGAAACCGTTGTGGTTCACCCGGGCCCGCCATTACTGCACCTTCCGGTTTTGGAAGCTATGCCTGGACAGGGCCCGGAGTGCTTGGCCCCGGCAACACACAAACAATTCATATTAATCAACCCGGGCGGTACAGTGTATCAATGGGCACAGCAAGTATTACCCCCTGTATTTATGCGCTGGACACCGTAATACCCGATACGCTTAACTTTTTGGTTGCCAATTTTTCAGCCTCAACGGGTTGTTTGGATAGCACGGTTGCTTTTAGCGACCTCTCTGGCTTGCACGACAGTATTACCTCCTGGGCGTGGGATTTTAATAACGATGGAATAACCGATGCTACGACTGAAAATCCATCGTATGTCTTTCATTCTACCGGCACATATCCGGTAAAACTGACCATCACTTCGTCCACTTGCACTACTGATACAGTAATTAATATTACCATGGTTAAGCAGCCAGGCGTTACGCTAACAGCACCAGGGGCGCCGGTGTGTGCCGGAGTTTACGATACTATTTTATACACCGTCAGTGATTCCATTACATCTGGTTTAATATTTAACTGGGATTTTGACTCGGCCAATCTTACTTATGCCCTGGGTGATTCAGCTTATCAGCTTGCCTGGTATACCCCCGGAACTAAAACGGTTACACTTACAGTGGTAGATAGCAACTGTGCTTCTCTTCCTGTCAGCGCTCAGGTAATTATGAAGCCTTACCCACAACTGGGTTTGCCATGGGATACCGGCGTTTGTTTGGGCAGTAGCATAACACTTACCGCAAGCGGTGCCACAAGCTATGCCTGGAAGGCCGACTCAACACTAAGTGACACAACCACGGCCACTGTAATAGCAACTCCGGATACTACTACTACTTATTCAGTTACCGGCACATTGAATGGATGCAGTGTTACTTATTTGGTAGAAGTGGACGTGATTTCAAGGTCAAACATTTTGCCAATAGCGGGAATTACCGATTCAATTTGTGTGAATGATACTTTGCTTTTGGGCTATCCAGGCAATTCCGCTTACAACGATTTGTTTACATGGAGCCTGGACGGCGGGTATGGAAGCCCGGATACACCGAATATTAACGCGCAGTTTGTAACCTGGCCAAACGCAGGCACAAAAACTGTTATTGCGAATGAGAACGACAATGGCTGCGTGCTGCCTGATACTACAATTGTTTATGTGCTACCAGCACCTGTGCTGACTTTAATTGGCGATACAACTGGCTGCCTGGGAAATCAGATTACTTTAAACGTACAAGGTGCACCGGTATATGTTTGGACTGTTGGTTCGGTTTTGTATCATACCGATAGCATAACAATTTCGCCGGATAGCACCATCACAAAAGTTTTCGTTACGGGCACTAATAATAACGGTTGCTCAACAACAGACTCATTAACTGTAACTGCCAATTCCAGGGCAGTTGTTTCGTTTGCCACCTCGGGCCCTGTTTGTGTGGGAGATACTCTAACGGTTACGTTTACCGGCCACGCAGTTGCTAATGCCACATTTAACTGGAACTTTGGTTATGGGAATGCAGATACGTTAGTCGGCCCGGGCCCCATTTCAGTAAGCTGGGATAGTGTAGGTTTCTCTCCAGCTTCGCTAACTGTGTCTCAATATGGTTGTATAAGCACTTTTGCCGATACTGTTCCGGTGCAGATATGCAGCGGAATAAAACCGGTTAATGGGGCGCAAATAAATATTTTCCCTAACCCTGCCAAAAATGATTTTACGATTGAGGTAAGCGGAGCTATCATTAACGGCCAGCTTGTAATTTACGATGTGCTGGGCCAGCCTTTATATGCGGAGGAAATAAATACTACATCTGGTTATAGCAAACAAATACATTTGGATGTTGCCAGTGGGGTATATTTTGTAAGCGTGCGTGAAGGGGATAAGTACTATACGCAGAAATTGGTGATTGAATAAGCGCTAACTGCCGCCCCTTCTGTCCCCTAAAGGAGAAACCCAAGCCAAAACAAATACAAGAACCGGAGTTATCTGACGTTTGGCTGTTTGCCCTGGTTTCCCCTTTGGTAGACGGATGGGGCGGCGGCACACATAAAAAACACTACTTATAATTTGCTGCACCACTCCGCTAAACCAATTTTATGTTTTGTTTGTTAAGATACCTACTTTGCAAAACATAAATCCAACTTATGCAATTAATTAAACGCGTTAAGGCTACGCTATTGCTGCTGTTTTTTATTGCCCCTTGTTATAATACGCTGCGGGCCCAACAGACAACCGGCCCCAGAGTATTGGTTGTTGTTGCGCATCCTGATGATGAAACAGCTGCCGCTGCAACTATTTATAAAATTACCCATGAGTTAAATGGACTTGTTGACCAGTGCGTTATTACCAATGGCGAAGGCGGCTATAAATATTCAACATTAGCAGAATCGTACTACGGCCTTGAACTTACTGATGAGGCGGTTGGCCGTGCCAACCTGCCGCGCATTCGCAAACAGGAGTTGATGAACGCCGGCAAAATTATAGGCACCCACAACATTTATTTTCTCGACCAAAAAGATGCGCATTATGGCCTGGATGAACACGAGCCGCTGGATACCAGCTGGAATGTGCCCTGGATAAATACCCGTTTAAAAGAGATACTAAATGAGAATCATTACGATTATGTTTTTTGCCTGTTACCGGTACCAGGTACACACGGCGGACACAAAGCTGCTTCAATGCTGGCATTAAGGGCAGTGCAGGCGCTGCCTCAAAATATACGGCCCATAGTTTTGGGTATGACCGGTGGACAGGCAAAAGATACCACCGGTATCGTGTTTAAACAGTTAAAGGAATATGCCGAGACCAAAGTGGAAGGTGATGGCCCGATGTTTATGCTCGACAAAACAAAGCCGTTTGGGTTTAAGAACCAATTAACATATAAAATTATTGTAAACTGGGAAATTGCCGAACACAAAAGTCAGGGCACCATGCAATTGGCTATGAATATGGGCGACTATGAAAATTTTTGGTACTTCGCCCTTAATCCCCCCGAAGCGATTGCCAAATGCCTTACACTGTTTAAAGAGTTACAGAAAATTCCCTATAAAGCGAAGCAATATTAATGCCTGGCCATTAAAACTGTATCTGAAATGCGATGCGGAACCCAAAATTTCCGTAACGGAAACTAAACCTGCCGCCGCGCGGGTCAAGATGGGTAACGCGCCAAACGGCATCAATCCTGAAAAAGCGGAGAATGTTTTCAACCCCGGCATTTACTTCAACCAAAGGTACTTTATCGGCAATCTGCAACTGCACCAGGCCATTATCGGCGGCGTTGGCCAGCATGTTGGCATAGTTGCCAGTATAATTAGAGTGCGTTAAATCGCCCCACCACATACGCATACCGTAAACTTCGCGCAGCTTTAGCTTTTTAATACCCGGTATCTGGTCGAACAACAACCCTTCAAGATGGTGGTCTAGAAAGACTTTTACATAACGGTCGGCCACAAATTCGTAGCGGTGTATGGTGTTAAAACTTGTCCAGCTGTTTACGTAGGTTTCAGACGCATCGGCGGTTTGTAAAAGTATAAACGGCAGGTTGCCGAAGTACTTGCCTACGTCCACATTCCAACGCAGCTTGCCACCAAGCCCCAGCAAGGTCATATCACTGATGGTAAAGTTTAAACGCTGGTAGTTAAACTCGCCACCCATCATGTGCTTAACCCCAAAACCATACTGCAGGCTTAAAATCGGAAATTTGCTGCCCAAACTGGTGCGCCAGTAATCGCCACTCAAAAACCTCTCTTGCCAGGCAAAACGTTGAGTAATGCTTATTTCGCTAACGGTTGCGGCGCTGTTAACCGTGTTAGGCCTTAATGCATTGCCATCGGTAAAATAACTAAAGTTGAATGGCGTAAGCGGCCGCAAACTCCGGTTTACAAACTCCGGCGTTAGGGTATAACCAAACTTAAACTCGTGAGCGTAGGCAATTTTAAACTGGCGGGTACTAATTGCTTTAAGTGGTATATACTGGCCTTGTTCAACCCGGCGCAATCCGTAGGTACTTACCAGGTCGGGCAGGCCATTGTATATATTAAGATTGGTCGAAGTTGTTAAGTCATTGAAGTATGAAACCGTCAGAAACCGTCTGGGATCTTTTTTTATCAGGGTGCTGAAGTCGAGGCCGTATTTTACGCGCTTGTCACTAAAGCCATAGGCCACATAACCACCAAGACGGCAGAATTTGCTAAAATGCCGGTTTGTACGCATGCCAAATTTTAAGCGCCAGCCTTCATTGTTGTTTTCACCCACAAAAGTGCGCACATCGCCAATAGAGATAGGGCCGAAATCGGTAAAGCCAACTACCAGGGTTTGTATCAGGTTTACATAGTTTTTTATAACCGGCATATTGCTAAGGGTATCAATCATGTTGTAAACCTGCTTTTCGTCTACTGAAAGACTGTCTTGCCGGTTTTTTTTCCAGTAGGCTTCACTTCTGAAATTGGCCGAGTCGCCAATGGTTACATCGTTAGAATTGTTTTTGAAAACGCTGTCTAAAACCGTTTGGTGTTCGTTAAGAACAAAGTTTTTGTAATAAGCGGTTTTGCGTGCTACCAGTCCCGGTGCTTTATCGGGCTTAATAAAATGTATGCTTACCTGTTCTTTTTTAAGCATCCAGATAGAATCCTTAACCGGCATAAACTCGTTATACAGGCTGATGGATTTAACCAGGTTTATATCATCGCCCGGCCGCATGCTCATACTAACCTGTTTAATGGCATACACTGAATCGGCAATCCACATATCTCCCTGCAACAGTAGTTCGCGGCGCCTTTGTTTGGGTACAAAGCGGATTTTATAGCACTTAAAATGGTTGATGTACTGACTATCGGTAACATAATAAGTATAGCTGCTTAAACCCAGCGAAGAGGCAGGAGAAACAAACTGCCGCGACAAAATTTCTATAAAATCGTTGTATATGTCAATATTGGTATAGGTGTTGCCCAAAAACTGCGAAACATTTACATTATTGATGCCGGATACTTTAGAGGCCTTAATGATTTCGCGCAGCGAAGGAACCGGGGTGCTGAGATAATGGAAGTCGCTGACCGTTTCGGTAAGAAAGAAAGGAAGAAAGGGCTGCACTTCTGAAAGGGTGTCAACATTATTAAAAATGAATTTAAAAGGCTTAAAAATTTTACGGTTTTGAAAGCGCTGGTTTAGGTCGTCAAGCTCCACCTGTATTTTTGTATAAGCTTCAAACCGGTACGAGTTAAGCGATTTTTTATTGTGCGACTTTTTCAGCTCCACTACCTTGTGTACTATATCCAGCGCCCGGGCCTCACTGTGTTTAAGGGCTGCATTTTGTTTTCGGGTGTATACCGCCCGGTCAAGCTCAAAATTCAGCTTTTGCTGCAGCTTACCTTTTGCAAGGTACAGCGCCTGCGTTTGGTAGCCTACGCAGCTGGCCACCAGCGAATCGGAGGTTCTTTTTAACTCGAAAGAGAAGTAGCCATCGAAACCGGTTGATAATTTTTTCGGCGAGCCTTTAAGTGTAAGGTTTGCAAACGGTATGCCCTCGTTTGTTTCATTATCGGTAACCCGCCCCGTTACAATAATGGTTTGAGCAAATATTGCGGGGGCAAGAGATAAAAAAACAAATAAGCTCAGTAGCTTTCTACACATAATTGCACCGGGGTATTGAACGCTGAAAAACACAGAGCGAATGAAACAAGCAAAAATCCGACCAAAGTAACAAGCTAAATTGTATTTTCGGTTTCAACTAAAGTAGTATATAATGAGTGAAATAAAAATAATCTCTTACAACGTAAATGGAATCCGGTCTGCTATCAACAAAGGTTTTGTTGAATGGTTGAAAAATACCAGCCCTGATGTAATATGCCTGCAGGAGATGAAAGTGCACAAAGACGACTTTGACCCCAAACCCTTTGAGGCCCTGGGTTACCATTGCTATATGTTTGATGCTGCTAAAAAAGGATACAGTGGCGTGGGTATTTTCAGCAAAATAAAACCCGACCATATTGAGGTGGGCATGGGCCTAAAGCAATATGATGATGAGGGCAGGATGCTGAGAATAGACATTGGCGACCTCAGTATTTTAAGTGTATATTTCCCCAGCGGAACCACCGGTGATGAACGGCAGGCGGTGAAAATGAAATTTCTGGATGAAGTATATACTTACCTGCATAAGCTTTCGAAAAAAAGAACCAAACTGGTAGTTACCGGCGACTACAACATTGCCAACCACCCTATAGATATCCATAACCCGGTGGCAAATAAAGATACCTCGGGCTTTAAGCCCGAAGAGCGGGCCTGGATGGACAAATATTTTGAATCGGGTTTTATTGATACATACCGGTATTTTCATAAAGATGCAAAAGACCAATACTCGTGGTGGAGTTTCAGGGCCAATGCGCGCAATAATAATAAGGGCTGGCGTATTGATTATATAGCGGTTACCAAAAACCTGGAAAAGAACCTGGTGGAAGCCTCAATTATGCAGGACGCCAAACACAGCGACCATGCGCCGGTATACCTTAAACTAAAAGTTTAGCGCCATACTGGCAGTGATTTAAATTTAGATGCGCCTGAGTGAATTGTGCGCGCCAGGTTACATGGCAACCCCGGGTTTTGGGCAAACTTTAAGATAGACTAACCGTATAATTTGCTGACAGACTTTTTATGCCCTTACCGCGTTTGTACTGGTATAGATGAACTGCTGCGTTATGTTAAAAGCGTTGTCAATCCTGCTGGCTTTATCATTTTCCTTGTGCCCCCCGATGCCGCAAGCGGCAGGAACTGCGCACAATAGATTATGGCAACATGCAAACCAGTTAAAAACCTACGCCGCAACCCAAAAGTGCTCCACCAAACTTGGTATTTTAGTTAATATGAGTATTGGGTCGAGAAAGAACCGTTTTTTTGTAATTGACCTTGAAAATGATTCGGTGCTTGTTTCGGGTTTGTGCGCCCATGGGCAGGGAAATGATGTAAACCGGGAGGACGTGGTTTTTTCAAATCAGCCGGGCAGTTATTGCACCTCGGAAGGGCGCTATAAAATAGGTGCAAAATTTGAGGGCGAATACGGCACCGGTTACAAATTACATGGCCTCGACTCTACAAATTGCAATGCCTTAAACCGCGATATTGTTTTTCATGCACACCCCGGCGTACCTGACCTGGAAGATGCAAAAGTTATTAGCCGCAGCAACGGCTGCCCCATGGTTTCGCTTAAAGTTTTCAGGGCAACCGAAAAACTGATTGATGCCGATAACAAGCCGGTATTGATGTGGATTTATAAGTGATGAGATTTTAGAGGCAAGAATCAGGAGCTGAGACCTGCACCAAGCAACCGCGTTAAACCAGCTAATAGGAAACGGAAATATTTTGTAACTTTATGTTGAAGAAATTCGGGTATATGTTTCGCGAAACCAATCAAACAGCATCTAAAATAATTGAGCTTATTCAAACGCTGCCTGAGAAAGAGCAGAAATTGATAGTGAGGAAGCTTTCTGAGCCATCAAAAAAGACAAAGGCCAAAAAGGCTGAAAGTAGTAGTGAAAAGCAGCAGTTGAAGAAAATTAAGGTTTTTCAAAAGTATGTAGAAAAGCACCGCTTTGAAATGCCTAAGGGATATAAGTTTGACCGCGAAGAAGCTAATGCCCGATGAAGGAAAGGGTGTTTACCGATACGAATATTTTAATTTACCATTTCACACAAGAGGCGGGCAAGTATAAATTTACCGATGCAATTATTGCCAACCCGGCGCATCATTTGGTTACATCAACAAAGGTTTTATCAGAGTTTGCCAATGTTTGTTTACGAAAGAAATTTGTGAAGGGCAAATCAGAAATTAAAGCACATATTGAAGCCATTGAGGCATTGTTTGAAGTTGTTGGCCTTTCTGACAAGGACGTATTAAAGGCGCTTGATTTGCAAGACCGGTATAAAATATCTTTTTACGATGCGTTAATTGTAGCCAACGCCCTCCACGCCGGCTGCCAAAAACTTTACTCAGAAGATATGCATCATGGCTTACTGGTGGAAAGGAAGCTGAGGATTATTAATCCGTTTAAGTAATGGATGCCCTATGGTTTCGCTAAAAATTTTCAGGGCTATTGAAAAGCTGATTGATGCTGATAACAAGCCGGTATTGATGTGGATTTATAAGTGAGCGAGATTTTAGAAGCAAGAATCAAGAGCCAAGACATGGGCCAAACTTCTTGGTTCTGGGTTCTTGACTCTTGCTTCTATTATTTGCTTCTTTGCAAACAAACCAAAACAAACTATGCGGGCTATATTTCTTTGCGCTGTTATTGCTATTCTATTATTCACCTCGTGCGGCGGAGGCAATCAAAAAGCCAAAGAACATAAAATTGCCAAAGGCGGTGTAAAGTATGGCGGCTATTTCAGGTGTAACGAACCGGAGTATTTTAAAAGCCTGTTTCCGCTGGGTATAACCGAGTCGGTAGGGCACCATATTATTTCGCAGATATATGAAGGGCTGGTAGCCTTTAATCCTAAGGACCTGACCATTGAACCGGCACTGGCGGAAAGCTGGACGGTTAGCCCAGATGCAAAAACCTATACGTTTAAAATACGCAAAGGAGTTTATTTTC
>CAISWS010000049.1 GCA_903889265.1 uncultured Bacteroidota bacterium | reverse complement strand
GGCCTTTTATTTCGGTAGCGGGCACCATACAAAACGCTTTGCTAAACGAAATGGCCCGCGGCAGCCGCACCAAAAACGGCTTTATGGACCGTATACTTTTTGTAATACCCGATAACCTGCAAAAACCATATTGGAACGACAGCGAAATAAACCCCGATTTGGTTACCGACTGGCATACCATTATTGAAAACCTGCTGAACCAACCGCTGCAGCTAAACGACAAGCTGAACCCCGAGCCGCAGATAATGTACCTAACCCCCGAGGCCAAAGAGCTGCTGATTACCTGGCAAAATAAAAATGCCGACACCTGTAACGATGAGGACGACGAAACCATAGCCGGTATTTACAGCAAACTCGAAATTTATGCCGCCCGCCTTGCCCTGATACTTGAAATGCTTGATTATGCCTGTGGTAACGATGATGTAAAGTATGTCACCCTGCGCAGCGTTCAGGGCGCAATAAAACTGGTAGAGTATTTTAAAAAGAGCGCCGTTAAGGTGCACGAAGCGCTGAATAATACGAACCCCCTGCTCAGCTTCAGCCAGCTTAAACAATCCGTTTACAATGCCCTGCCCCAAACCTTTACCACCGAAACCGGCCAGCTGATTGCCCAAAGGCATAATATGCACGAAAGAACCTTCCGCCGGTTTTTAAATAACACCGAATTATTTACCTGCATCGACCACGGCGAATACGAAAAATGTATTTAGGTGCCTGTCCTTTATGTCCTTATTGTCCGTTAGTGAGTCACTTTAGGACAGTAAGGACAATAAGGACACAGGGATTTTGGGAATTTTGATTGATGAATTATGAATGTTGATTTAAGCGCATTGTTAGCGCGAAAACCTAAAGGAATGTGTCATTGCGGGGCTATGTGGCTTGCGCTTAACCAGGATTAGTTTACCAACCGGGTAAATGCCCATAGCGAGAGAATACGACTACATAAGGCAAAGCGGGATGCTTTAATGGTCCGCTTAAATGCGGGCTACAATCAGATGGAATAGTGGCTCAGTAGTTAGTTAAAAAACAGCAAAAAAACTGGACGGCAGATGAGAATCATATTCCATCTAGCATAAATCCGCAGCCACCAAAACTTCAATATTAAATATTTTATTCAAATATTCTCTCTTGGATACCGCAAAATCGGTAAAATCGTGAGAGACCAAAGTTTTATTGGACGAATTTATTGCTACTTTAACAAAAACTCTATCATGGTTATTACTCATACATTGATTAATCTTTCTTGTAGTATGTGCAGGCGTATTTCTCGGTACCTCAATAATTCTTCTGTTCTGCTCCAATGCTACTATTAGAGTATATCCGAGCATACCATATTTCAAATGCTTCAAATATTCGTATGCAACATAGCTGGTATTCAATGCTTCATTTAGATCAAATCCCATATCCACGCAGATGACTTCGCTGGATGACAACAAATAGGTTATTAAGTCAATGGAAGACTGTCGCCTTTTCTCTTCATCGCTGTTTGCATGTACCAAGACGTTGGTATCAATCACTAGATCTTTTGGCATACTGAGTTCCCTTTTTAGGTTGTTTTTTATTTTTCATTTGCTCAGTAGCTAATGCTAATGATTCTCGAAGTGTATCTTCGAAAAAACCTTTTGGCCATTCAACCGGATTTATATGCCCATCAGTTTCTATTTTGATTTCCTTTATTGATGAAACACCCTTCTCTTTTTCAACAAAGTAAATAGCTATATCATCCGAGGATAGGCTTTTGTTCGCAACTAAATATCTTAATCTTAGAAGCAAATGCTCACTATGTGATTCAACAATAACCCTTTGATCTTTTTTCGCCATAAAGGCAAAAAGATCAGCAAGCACACATTGCAATTTTGGATTAAGGTGAATTTCGGGTTGTTCCGCTATAGTCAAGGATTCTTTTGGAGAAAGTAAGGCCTGAATAATTAAAGGCAGAATTTGGGAAGCTCCAAATCCAGCATTCGCGATGTTTGTATACTTACCTGAACTACTATCATTGAATATGATCGAAAGTAAAGTACTTGATAACTCTTTAAGTTCAACGCTATCACCAAAACCAAATTTCTCAACCCATGTATTTAATTCACTTTGAATTTTCCCAATATTTCTTTTTAAAAGATCTGGTGTGTTCTCACCTTTATTTCCTACAGTTGCGTGATTTTCATTACCGACTTCATAATATCTATGTGGTTTTTCACGAATCGGCCCTAAGTAACTGATAGAGCCTATAATATCACTAACCTCAGAATAATTGTAAGCAACAGACTGCAAAAACTTGGAAAAGTCAGCAGTAAAGGCCTTACTCTTCGCGTTTTTATCGACAGCTTTAACAACCTTTCGATGTGCTGATAAAATAGCATTGGGAGAAAATAGGAAATTCATAGGCGCACTATTTCCGATAGTTGCCTTCTCATCTTTGCTTATCCTTTTAAATTCACCACTGGTTAATTCATACTCTGATTGATTATTTCGAGTAAGGCTGAAAAACTCTCGATTGTAAATGTCATAAACAG
>CAISWS010000048.1 GCA_903889265.1 uncultured Bacteroidota bacterium | reverse complement strand
GGGGCTATTTAAACGTAAATAGTTAGTTTATCTTCTTAAACAATATGGCCTAACATTTGTCATAATATTGTCAAAAAGAAGCAATGCTTACACTTTTGTAAGCAAAAAGTTTGTATCTTTCACTTGTAACAAATATAATTGCAGCGCGTATTTAAAAAGGAGGCTTACTTTACCTACAATTACCATAAGTAATTGATAGAAATAAAAAAGGGGCAGAGGTTCCAGCCTCCACCCCCTGACGATTAGGATTGCACCACAGGTCTTGGGAACTTATGGTCTTTTGATTTATCCATTGCTTCATCCTTTTTAGGGACTTCCGCTACATGAATCCATCTCCAGCCTCTGTCTTCGTCATACTGATACTTCATTCTAAACAGTAACATATGTCAAGATTTAAAGTGTTAATAATCACGGGATCTAAAGTATTGCCCGCTTTCAACTTAACTCTTACTTAGAATCAAAATTTTTATTCACCTTCTCAAAGACATACCCGAACGCTGGAACGTTCGGGTATTTTTGTCTCAGAGGTCAGCAAAGGATTCTAAGCACTTGCCATACGTCTGAAGTATCAGTTGGACAAATATACAGGTGTTTATATGTACAAAAAAGGGTTTTCAAAAATTTGTTGAAAAATTATTCGTTTTCACGTTTCGGTAAGTGGTTAATAATAGCCTCAAACATACCATGCTGATTCTTTCTGTTATTATACCTAAATGAATTTTCGTCAATGTAGTTTTGTAAATATTTACCCGATACATGAATATGTGTGCCGTGCAACATTCTCTTTAGATGGCTCCAATACCCTTCAATAGTATTGGTACTAATACTACCCTCACGATACTTATTTAAACCATGTCTTATTACTCCATGATTTTCTATTCCTAAATCCTTTCTAAGACTTATATAAAGCCCAAACTCGTCTGTGCTTACCTTTGCATCTTTATTAACGTGTTGGGCAATTAAAGGGTAAACAGTTTCTTTAGTGACATTTTCCATTTTAAGCGCTTTAACATTGCCTTGTCTTTCTACCATACCAAAAACAACAGACTTTTTTAAACTTCTCCCTGAGTCCGTATTCTTAGGGCCGTAATAAGCCTCATCCATTTCAACAAATCCCTTTAATTTTTCCATGTCCATTCCACCTATTAGTTTACGGACGCAATGACCCATGCGAAAAGCACACTTATAAGTAACACCCAATTGCCTTTCAATTTCTTTAGCTGAAACCCCATTTCGCGTAGTGGTAAAAAGATAGATAACATAAAACCAGTCAGAAAGGGGAGTCCGTGTTTTCTCAAATACAGTACCGGCGGTGGGATAAAATTGAGCATAACAATGTTTGCACTGATAACATCTACGAGTTGTAATACGCCTGAATGAGGCCGGGCTGGCACATTCTGGACAAGCCTGTAATTTACCATAGCGAAGAGTAAATATTTTGTCTAAGCAAGCTGCATCAGTTGCGTATTTCTTTCTGAATTCGTTGATTGTAAATTTTGACATACAATGTATTACATTTTAGATAAAAAAAACTACTTCTTCTCTTTTGATAAATTTTCAAGGGTTGTCTGAATATAGTTACTTACCGTGCGGCTATCTTTATCCGCAAGTACTTGGATTTTCTTTTTTAATTCAGGAGTAACTCGAAGGGTAATTATTTCCGTTTTATTGTCCTTCTCTTTCATATTGTAAAAATACAAAGAAATACAATGTCATACAAATTTATTTTGTTAATTTATTTTGACATTGGCGATACCGGATTAAACTAATTCTTTGCGGACTTGATTGATAAAAAAGCCCTGTTGATGCTGGCAGTTTTGAAGAGAAGCGTCTAAATCCTTAATTGGCAGATGGGTCTTTCTGGTTTTGCTTACGCTGTTGTTTAACGCTTGCTCCGTTTCCCTTAGTATCTGCTCCGACGCTATCGTCTTGTTGTTGTCCGTTACTATTTGTGTTTGGAGTATCATTTTGCGTTTGTTTTTTTTCTGGAATTACCTGTTGTATAACTGGCTTTTCTGGTACGAATCTAACAATATTTGAAATAAATTGTTCAAACTGTAATTCCACCAGGGTTGGAGACTTTACAGTGTTAAATATTTGGGCCGCTTCGTCAATGTCAATAACAAAGCTATGAGATGGATACCCTAATATTAAACGGTCTAAGGTATCTTTTGTTGCACCCAACCTCATGCCATAGGCATAGGTGATGTTTATAGCTCTTTGTATGTCCCCTAACTTCAACGGGTCTATTTGCCCACTTATAGGCGATAACAGCCCAACAGCCAGAGAAGAGCATATTTCACCGGCGGTTTTCGTGGTGATGGCGTAACGGCTTCTGTGCTTTATTTTAAGAAAGCTATCTTCGAATGTGCTAAATAGCTTTTCGTTTAATACATCGAGCATTTGTAAATAACTAACCCCAGAGGTATTGGTTATAAACTAATCATCCTTTGTTAGTTGAATATCAAGCGGGCAAAATTC
>CAISWS010000047.1 GCA_903889265.1 uncultured Bacteroidota bacterium | reverse complement strand
TGTCATGTAAAAATTCAGGTTAATACTTCATTCCTCCGTTATAGGGAAACCCCTGAACCCCTCAGGCCAAAGCCTGTTCCTGAGTGCATACACTCCATAAAGCATATCCCCCTGAAACATTACGTACATTTTCGTAGTCATTTTGAATCAATATTCTTTGGGCCAGATAACCTCTTAAACCTATCTGGCAAAAAATATAAATGCTTTTATCCTTCGGTAATTCTACCAGCCGACCCCGTAATTCATCTATCGGAATATTCACTGCATTGGGAATTGAGCCCAGCTCATATTCTTCAGGGGAACGGACATCCACAAGTAAATCCGTTTTGCCTATATTGGCCACATCATTCCAATAAATTACGTTCAACCTATTTTGTAAGATATTCTCAGCAACAAACCCGGCCATATTCAACGGGTCTTTTGCTGATGAGTAAGGTGGCGCATAAGCATGTTCAAACTCTTCCAGGTCATAAATCGTTCCTTCTCTCTTAATCAAAGACGCCAATACATCTATGCGCTTGTCAGCTCCATCATATCCGGCTACTTCTGCACCTAACAACCTACCGTTATCCGGAGCAAATGCGATCTGGATGCTCATTTGCTTTGCATCGGGGTAATAACCGGCATGGGAACCGCTGTGTGTAGTCGAAACTATATGGTTGATATGGTTTGCAGTTAAGTGTTTTGAAGCTACACCCGTTGCTCCTATCGTCATGTCAAATACTTTAACAATGGCTGTATTGATGGAGCCGTTGTACCGGTGCGTGTTTCCTAAAACAATATTGTTGGCGCAAATACGGCCTTGTTTGTTTGCGGGACCGGCCAGATAGGTGTTCATCGAATTTCCAGTGATTGGGTTGACAAATTCAATAGCATCTCCTACAGCGTAAATATCAGGATCGGATGTTTGCAAAAAATCATTTACAAGAATCCCCTTGGAGGTACCTAATTTAAGACCAGCTCCTACTGCCAGTTTTGTATCCGGCCTTACCCCTATTGATAAAATAACTACGTCCGCATCAATTGCCTTACCGTCCTTTAATTGGACCTTCAGACGCTCACCATCCTTTTCGAATCCTGATACTGTGGTATTCAATTTCAATGCTACCCCCTTTGAACGAATATGATTTTGCACTATGGCCGCTATAGGATAGTCCACAGGAGCAAGTATCTGTGCTCCCATTTCAATTACAGTTACTTTCATTCCGATGCCATGCAGATTCTCGGCCATTTCCAGGCCAATAAAACCACCTCCGACAATTACAGCGTGACCAGCCTTAACTTTTGTAACATACTCCTTAATATGGTCGGTATCTGTAACATTGCGGAGGGTAAAAATACCTTTAGAGTCAATGCCCGGCAGAGGAGGGCGAATTGGTTCCGCTCCTGGAGATAACACGAGTTTGTCATAGCTTTCTTCATACACTTCACCGCTTTCAAGGTTACGTGCTGTGATCTTCCGCTTATCAGGGTCGATGGCAGTAACTTCAGTTTTTACCCGCACATCAATGTTGAATCTCTTGTTAAAAGAAGATGCTGTTTGAACAAATAATTTATTCCTGTCCTTAATTACATCTCCTATGTAATAAGGCAAACCACAATTGGCGTAAGAGATATAATCTCCTTTTTCAAAGATTACTATCTCTGCCTTTTCATTTAGCCTGCGCAACCTTGCTGCCGTGCTTGCGCCACCGGCTACTGCTCCGATAATTATGTATTTCATTCTGTTTTTCATCTTACAAAGTTAAGTTGGTTAGATTTTCCATTTGGTTACTTTTGTTACACTGGGATCAAAAGCACTTCCAAATATTTTGAACCTAACTGGTATTATGTAGCTTCAAACGTACTACGCTTAGAGCTTTTTGTTTTGCAATCCAGAGAGCGTATATTACGCCCTTCTGAATCCAAAATCCTGAAATCAAATTTGTTGTCCCTATTAGGGTTTCTCTCGTTTGATACAATCTCATACTGCTTGCCA
>CAISWS010000046.1 GCA_903889265.1 uncultured Bacteroidota bacterium | reverse complement strand
GTTGGGAAGGGTGGGGTCGGCGGCGAGGGTGTAGTATTTTTCTTTTATCAGTGTGTTGTTGAATTCGGTTTGGGTGCGCATGTTATCTACATCGTGCATAATGCCGGTGGCGTAATCGTTGATGGTGCTGTAGAGGTCGTTAAACCTAAAAGGGATAACATCAGCGTTGGCCATGCGCAGGGTCAGGCGGCCGGCAGTTTTGGCCATAACAACCCCATATTTATTGCCGGGGTCTTTAAACCGGCTAAACATATCGTAACTATCGAAAATAGAGTGATACTCTCCGCCGTTATCTTCACCGCCAAAACCGAGGTCTATAGAGGCGATGCCAATGTGTTGCAGAAAAGGCGAAAAATCGGAGCCGGAGCCGAGCGCATCAATTTTCATGGTGTGCCGGTCCATTAATTCCTTTTGATCTTTGCCACTGGCATTAATTACTTCCGAAGCTTTTTTTCGTTGGAGGATGCTTACGTTGGTTTCAGGGTCGGTTACGTCAGCAGCTACCTCGTTGCACAACTTTTGCAAAACGTGGGACCCTCCAATGCCTAAAAATCCGCGGCCGGTGGCATCGGTGTTAATGTATACCACTGCTTTTTGCTGTAACTCGGCGGCGTTGGTTTCTACAAACTCGGTGCTACCCAACAGGCCTTCTTCTTCACCATCCCAGGCGCAATAAACAATGCTGCGGCTAAGCTGCATGCCTTGTTTTACCAATTGGCCAACGGCTTTGGCCTCTTCCAGCATCGCGGCTTGTCCGCTTATGGGGTCATTAGCGCCGTTTACCCAGGCATCGTAATGGTTGCCCCTTATTACCCATTCATCGGGGTTGCGCGTGCCTTTCATAAGCGCTATTACATCATACACGGGCACAACGTCCCAGTTAAATTCCAATTTTAAATGTGCTACAACCGGGCCGGGGCCGGTGTGGTAAGTTAAGGGCAAAGCACCGCGCCAGCCTTCAGGCACTACCTGGCCGCCAAGGCCACGCAGAAAAGGTTCGGCATCTTTGTAAGAGATAGGCAGCACTGGTATTTTTAAAAGGTTGGGGGCATTTTTACGGTCAATTCGTTTTGCATTTTGGGTATCGCCATAACCGGGGGTTAAAGGGTCGCCGGGATAGAGGGGGATATCCATGACCGAGCCACGCTGCACCCCGGTTTCGTTTTTAAAAGGGCCTTTGGGATAAACATCGCCCTGGTAATAGCCATCGTCTTTCGGGTCAGAATAAATGATGCAGCCAATGGCACCGTGTTCCTGTGCCAGCCTTGGTTTAATGCCGCGCCATGAGCCGCCGTATTTGGCAATTACTATTTTGCCTTTAACGCTGATGCCCATGCGGTCGAGTTCTTCGTAGTCAGCAGGTATCCCGCGGTTTACAAATACCAGCTCCGCAGTAACATCACCATCAGCAGAGTAGGCATTGTAGCCGGGTAGTTGCTCGGCAGTTTGGTTGCTGGTGGCATCTTCCTTTAAAGGCAGTTCTTTTAAAGCCGCTTTAAACTGAGGTTTGCCAACAGTTTCAAGCACCCGCAATTTGGGCGTTGGGAATAAAGCATAGAAAGTATCTATGCGGGCCTGGTAGCCCCATTGCCTAAAGTTGGAGAGAATGTATTCAGCATTTTTATGGTCGTAAATGGAACCAACGTGGTGTGGATGGGCAGTAAGGAATTTGATAAAGCCGTCAATATCGGAAGGTCGCAAAATACTGTCGTAGGTACTCTCCCACTTGCGTTGCTGTGTTGCGTTGGTTTTATTAAAACCGGTATACTCGTTTGAAGAGTTTCCCACAGCCATGCATAAAACGGTCACAATAGCAAGGGGTAGAAATATGTTTTTCATATTAATTGGTTGAGAAATCTGTAGCCGCAAAATACAAAATATAACAGAACGCTAATTTTATCCCTGGCCGTTATTTTCCGTTATCCCCCGGCTTAATCAGTATGATTTGCATAGCCAAAGGCAGTAAATGATTAAATTGCAGTAAGCAAAACATTTTTTATGAAGGCAATATATGCGTTGATTCTGTTTTCGTTTATGAATCTATATGCGTATAGCCAATATAGCCAGCAACCGGATGACACTACTGTTACTATAAGTGCCGGTGCACGGATTGAATTTACCTTGCGGGCAATGAAAATATGGGCACACATCCCGGATATGGGTTGTATTAAGTTTGAATATCCCACCCCATTTACAATTGTGGTAATATCTACCTGTGCCAGGGAACAATCCGTAACGCTTAAAAGAGACGCTGTAAACCTGGATATGGATGGCGAGCCTTTGCTGGATGTTCCAAGCCCGAAGAAAGAATAAAAGACCTGAAGCCAGTAACTTCTTCTTTACAACAAGCTCATCACATCGTTAACTCCGATAGTTCGGTTAACGGTGTATGCTTCGGCGTATTTGACACCGATGGGAACGCCGAAATGGATGGCGCGGCCTTTTACAAACTCCATAAACTCAGGGCTTGAAATGAAGGTCTGGTTTTCGGTGGAGTCTGATTCGCCGGTGAAGAACTGGGTTTTAAATGCTTTAATTGTTTGCATTTTGCGCTCGAAATAGGCGGATATGTCTACCACAAAATCCGGTTCGGTATGCAAGGCCTGAATGTAATTATACAGAGCAACGGGCCTGAATGCTTTTTGCCGTTTGCCGTTTAATGTTGTTTCAATTTTACTGAGGCCGGATAAAAAACAGGCATCGTAGGTAAGTTGTGCGGCGCGGCCGTGGTCGGGGTGGCGGTCGTGTTTTGCGTTGGTTAAAACAATGGATGGCTGATATCTGCGGATCATTTTTATCAGCTCTATCTGGTGCTCTTTGTCGTTTTTGTAAAAGCCATCTTCAAATCCCATGTTCTCCCTAACCTTTGCCCCCATAATAGAGGTTGAGACCACCACTTCTTCTGCCCTGGTATCGGCACTTCCACGCGTTCCAAGTTCGCCCCTGGTAAGGTCAATAATACCCACCTTATATCCCAGATCAATTTGTTTCATCAGCGTACCCGAGCAGCCTAATTCCACATCATCCGGATGAGCACCAATGGCCAGTATATCTACTTTCATAACATTGTTTTTTACCCTTAGGCGTTTAGTCCCGGGCTTTAAGTTATACCGTGCAAATTTACTATAAACAATTAAAAGCCAAACTTATACACCAAATTGGCGCAAATGGTGGTTAAGATGCTTTACAAGCAGGTCGCGCCATTGTTGTTTTGTGAGTTTGCCAAACATGGGATGGGGCTTTATCTTGGTAGCTTCCCGCTCATTAAACACGTCTATCATCTTTAGTAAAAATTCCAGTTCGGTGTAAAAATCGCGCGGCTTGCTACCAGCTTTCGATTGGTTTAATTCGTCGGCTGTGGCTTCGCCTTTAGGCCATGAAGGAAGCACATAAACGGCAACAGGAAAGGTAATGTAATGTGAGAAAAAATTCGATTTGTCAACTGCCGGCTTCATACCAAGTGATATGCGAAAGGCATCGTTCATATGCGTAAGCATCTGGGTAACGTCCATGGTTCCCCAACGGCGTTTGGTTTCGGGGGTAAGGTTATTTAGCCGCGCAATAATATTTTCTTTTACAGCCCCTTCAATAGTGTTTGGCATGAAACGCTTTTTTGCAAATAAACTACTTTTAGGGTATGCTTTTGACACTCAGCAAAAAATTGTTGGGGGGAGCTAAATCACACGTGCGCTTTGACGGAGGCATTTACGCATCCTTCATAATGCTGTTGTAGTAATTCCTTAACGCGTCTGATTCGGAGTAGCCGCCTGTTAACACTTTTCTGGCTGATACTTCAATTTCCTGCCATGGCAAGGTGGTTTCAGGATTTACACGGAAAAGCTTTTGATAGAGAAAATTAATCTGAACCGGAAATAAGCGCGTTGGCAGGCCACTTGCAAACTCTGCTATAATGCCGATGAACGCCACAACCGGAATTTTCCAGGTTATATTTTTTACGCTCAACTTTACAAACTGATCCGAATCTTCCAGTAATAAAGGAGGCATAAGCTCGGCTGAATGACCGATCATACGCACTAAGCCTCCCGTCATTAGTATCACCTTCGAAACCAATAAGGCATTGTGCATGCCCGCAAACTGAATAAACCCGTAAGCCCCTGCACAAGTGGCCAGGCCCATTAGAATAAAAGACACTCCAAATTTTTTCTCGCCGATAAACAGTGATTGAACTAAGATAGCGAGCAAAACAATATAAGGAACACTCCAATGCCAGCTTTGGAAAACAACAAACCATAACATGGTATCAAGAATTATTGTGTAATGGGTGAATCTGGTTATCCATTTGGTATGCAACATGGCATATCCGATAGACTGATAATCCAAATCAACGTTTTTCTTTGGGCGGAATACATTGTGCAAGGGTAGAATGTTGCCCACTATCCTGTCGGGTAGCAGATTACATACAAAGTACAAGACTGCCATTGAAATTAGGACAAACACCCATAGCTGATTGATGAAGTTTTCGTGCAGAGTTAGCCAGTTAATTAGTTGCATAGAATTAAACAATTTGCGGGTTTATAAATGCTTTTATTTTAAGTGCTGTATTTTCGGAGTCCGTTAATTTTTTATGGCCCGCAGTTCCACCTTTTTTAAAAAATTCAATGATGCTATTGAACTGAAGGGTGAGATAATTGGGCATTACCTGGTTCATCATAACTGAGGGGAAACGTCCGCCCTGGTTTTCGCGGTCAATAAGCACTAACTGGCTTGTGCCATCGGGATTTGCTTCAAACAGATGACCGCCCCACCAATCAATTCTTTCAAAACCACCGGGCACAGGCATTTCATCCAGAACTATTGACCTAAAGCTGGTTTGAATTGTTTTGTCATCTACTTTTCGCGACCACTGAATGTACAGCAGATCGCGTTTTGAAATAAACGGAATGTTAGGGTTAAATTGCTGGTAAACAATCTGCGTGTTTTCGTCAATTTCCTTAACCAGAAAACCACCGGTATATTCGACAGTCCAATAGTGATGGTAATCCACCATCTTATTTATAAAAACATCAAACACTACCTTATAATCTGCGGCTACAGATGGCAGCCTCCACCTGAATAAGTCATTTTTATCATCGGCAAATGAGCGTTGCCAGATGCTGATTCCATTCTTTCTGCTCCGCTCCTTCCAACCGGCATCTGAAGTCATTAGCGCAAGATCCAGAGCTAACCAATTATCCCTATTTATTTGCCATTCCTGAATGGTTACCATTACCGTGGGGTTAATCCTTTTACCGAAATGAAAGTTTGGGCCTTCACATCAATATGAAAATTTAAAAATATTTTGAGAGGAATAAAACCACGCCGGGGGCAGCAGGTTGCCCAATATTTACCTATGAAATATAAAACAGCCCGGGGCCAAAATAAAAAATAAACCTATAAGGCTTGCAAATATTTAAAAAAAATATTTTGCGAAAAATACGCAAACGGGTCAGCGAAAAGTACGCAGAATACCAATGAAATTTTGAGAGAGGTTCCAGTATTATATACTTTATTAAAATACATCAACTACTTAGATCAAATTGAGCGGATGGAATTGTTCAAGCCTAAAAATTTAATAAATACAGGTTCCCTAAAGCCATCAGTTATACCTCTTACTTTGGGTGCGGCTGGTTCATTTTCGAGTTGGTCAAACAAGCCCTGGCTGATTAAAGTGCCTAGTATCACTTTCATCTCGTACTGAGCAAAAGCGGCCCCTATGCATCTACGCGAGCCCCCGCCAAATGGTGCATATTGGAAAGGTGAATACTTATTTTCTATAAACCTATCAGGATTGAATTGTTGAGCGTCCTTCCAGATGGCCTCATTATGGTGCAAAAGAGACATGCAAACTCCTACCCCCCTTCCTAGCGGTATATCATAACCTTGAAGTGTAAAAGGCTCTACTACCTTACGCCAAACTATGGGAACTACCGGGTGAATCCGTAGGGCCTCCTTACAAACAGCATCCAGATATGGCAGCTTTATAAGGTTTTCGGCAGTTGGCGCAGGCCCTAATGAAGCCAGTTCGTCCAAAAGCTTTTGTTTGGCTTTAGGATTGCAACTTAAAAAGCTAAGCGCCCAGGCCAATCCCGTCGCGGTAGTTTCGTGGCCAGCTATTAAAAGTGTCCGGAGTTCGTCCTTTAAATCATCGCCATCCAAAGAACTTCCATCATCGTACCGAATTTCCAACAGCAAACTTAAAATGTCCTCACGCGAGCCGAG
>CAISWS010000045.1 GCA_903889265.1 uncultured Bacteroidota bacterium | reverse complement strand
CCTTTTGATAACCGTGCGCAATGCACTTGAAAAATCAACACTGGTTACGGAAACCAAGGTGCTGAAAAGAAAGGCAGGAAAAACGCGTGAAATTATTGGCGATTCGCCTGCTATTCAAAAAATAAAAGAAACGATTGAACGCGTTGCGCCTACCGAAGCACGTGTGCTGATAACCGGCGATAACGGAACCGGTAAGGAACTGGTGGCCCGCTGGATACATGAAAAAAGCAACCGCGCAAACGGCCCTTTGATAGAAGTAAACTGCGCCGCTATACCCGGAGAGCTGATTGAAAGCGAATTGTTCGGGCATGAAAAGGGGGCTTTTACCTCAGCCATTAAACAGCGCATTGGCAAATTTGAAGCTGCTACCGGTGGAACTTTATTTTTGGATGAGATTGGCGATATGAGCCTATCGGCACAAGCAAAGGTTTTGCGTGCCTTGCAGGAGAGCCGTATTACCCGTGTTGGTGGCGACCGCGATATTTTGGTAGATGTGCGCGTAATAGCGGCTACCAATAAAGACCTGTTGAAGGAAACAGAAGAGGGCAGGTTCCGTATGGACTTGTATCATCGTATCAGTGTAATATTGATACACGTTCCATCATTAAATGAAAGAACAGATGATGTGCCTTTGCTGGCCGACAAATTTGTAAAAGAAATTTGCGAAGATTACGGCATACCTAAAAAGGTAATTACACCCAAGGCACTGGAAGAACTGAAAACCATGAACTGGGAAGGGAATATCCGTGAGCTGCGCAACGTAATTGAGCGCCTGGTTATTCTTTCAGACCAGAAGATTACTGAAACAGAGGTGCGTAATTTTGTAACCAATACGCAGGCTAAAGATACGCCTACCGACCTGTTTGAGCAGTTTGATAAATTCCAGGATTTTAAAGAGCATATTGAAAAGCTTTTTATTGAGCACAAGCTTAAAAAGTTTGTATGGAACGTTTCGAAAACTGCTGAAATGCTGGATATACAACGCAGCCACTTGTATAACAAGATTGAAAAGTATGACTTGCGCAGGCAGTAATTTACTAACCCCCGGTAAGTTTAACGCCAGCCTATGAAAACTGCGTTGGTTCTTGGAGCAGGAGGCTTTATCGGCAGCCATTTGGTAAAGCAGCTGAAACAGGAAGGTTTTACGGTACGTGCTGCTGATTTAAAGAAACCTGAATTTAGCCCAAGCCCTGCTGACGAGTTTTTATTGGGGGACCTTACTGACCCTCATGTTTGTACTGAGGTATTGGATAAATCATTTGACCGGGTATATCAGTTAGCTGCGGATATGGGCGGTGCCGGTTATATTTTCAGCGGCGAACACGATGCCGACCTGCTGCATAATTCTGCATTAATTAACCTGAATATTTCAAGGCTTTGTGTGGTGCATAAGGTGGGTAAAGTATTTTACTCTTCCTCTGCCTGCGTTTACCCGGTGCATAACCAAACTGACCCCGGTAACCCCAATTGCAGCGAGGCATCGGCCTACCCGGCAGACCCTGATAGCGAATATGGTTGGGAAAAGCTTTTTAGCGAGCGCCTTTATTTGAGCTATGCCCGTAACTATGGATTGAATGTGCGTATAGCCCGTTTTCATAACATTTTTGGCCCGGAAAGCCCGTGGATGGGTGGCAGAGAGAAAGCCCCTGCAGCCCTCTGCCGTAAGGTTTTAGAGGTAACTGACGGAGAAGCCATAGAAGTTTGGGGTAACGGATTACAAACCCGCTCATTTTTATACATCGATGATTGCCTGGAGGGCATTAGCCGGCTGATGGATAGTAAATTTGAAGGCCCGGTAAATATTGGCTCGGAAGAAATGATAAGCATTAATGAGTTTGCAAAAATGGTATTTCGTATAGCCGGTAAAGCACCCCTGATTAAAAATATACCCGGGCCTACAGGTGTAAACGGCAGAAACAGTGATAATAAGCTTATACAGGAAAAACTAGGATGGGCACCCTCATTTTCGCTTGAAAGGGGTATGGAATTGACTTATAAATGGATTGAGGGGCAGGAAAAAATTGCCTTACTTTCTAAATCGCTTTGAAAAAATGAAAAAGCCTTTATATTTGCAGTCCCTTAACCGAAAATGGATCGGTAGTTCAGTTGGTTAGAATGCCGCCCTGTCACGGCGGAGGTCGCGGGTTCGAGTCCCGTCCGGTCCGCAACCCAATGCAAAAAGCGCTTGTTAGACTTCAGTTCTAACAAGCGCTTTGTTTTTGGGATGCACCGTGGGATGCGTTTTGATGCAACCCTGAATATGTTGCCGGTTTGTGCCGCACATAACCCGCAACAGAAAAGCGGGGCCGGTAAAGGGGTAAGCAAACTGTTCATACTTCGACTTTACCCTTTTCAAGAATCAGTCCAGTTGGCTTTGCATCCCTGCTTAAATCCCAAAACTTCTTGCCGGTCATCAGATTGGGTGCTTCTGACTACTTTGCCAATAAGCCTGACAACATATATCAAAATATGACTACTTGTCTAATTATATCAGGCTCCACCTATCCGCCTCTTTCTCCCAATCGCCAACTAGCTTTTTGCAACTGTTTAGTGTTTCCAGTTCATCAGCGTTCAGCACCTCCACTTTGGCTCGTAACGACAGTTCATAAAGCAGGTATTTTACCGCTTCTCGTCCGTTACTAAAACCTTTGTGCTTATTATCGGGATAACCTGTCACT
>CAISWS010000044.1 GCA_903889265.1 uncultured Bacteroidota bacterium | reverse complement strand
TTCATTACTGAGCTAAACAAAGTATCATCTTTTGAAGATAACTTGATTTTCATTTTACACCCGGCCACATAACAGCACAAAAAGTCGTGAAACCCTACCAGGGGTATGTTACCGGCAAATACCAACCCAATGGTTTTGTTTACCTCATGTAAATCGTATTTAGCAAGCCAGGTTTTCAGTTTTCCTTCATCCAGCATTTCAGTGGCTATAGCGCCGATGGACAGTTCTATAAACTGCCGGGTAAACCAGGGATTTCTGTTATGCGCGGTTTCAATATCTTCTGCCAGCGTTTCAGTATTTTTTAAACGCTTTCCAAGCTCAACTAAGTTTTCAATTCTGTTCATTTCTTACGTCTTATTTCTTGCTTCTAAAATCTACTTTGTCCAAATTTCAATGCACGAAGGTATAATTGTTCAGTTTGTTGAAAAGAAAGGATTATTCAACATAGAATAAAATGATTCCTTAGCGTTAGTAATCTACACCATGCCTTCCGCCCCTAAATGGGACCCTCTAGCCGGACATTTGGAGTAATAAATTCAATAGTATGAAAAAGAATATTGCAGTTATAACCGGTGGTGAAGCCAGTGAAGTGGGCATATCGTTAAAAAGCGCCGGGGTGGTTTGCAAGCACCTGAACAAGGATAAATACAACGTTTTTAAAATAGTAATTGAAGGAAACGACTGGGTGGTGGAACGCGATAATCCGGTGAAGTTAAAAATTGATAAGAACGATTTCAGTTTTACCATTGAAGGCCATAAGATAAGTTTTGATGCCGTTTTTATGGCCATACACGGCACCCCGGCAGAGGATGGTAAACTACAGGGCTACTTTGATATGCTTAAAATACCCTACAACACCTGCGGGGTTTTGCAGGCTGCCTTAACTTTTGACAAACTGCGTTGCAAAGAATACCTGGAACCCATGGGCGTTAAAACCGCCAAAGCAGTTTTATTGAAAAGAGACGAGCCGTTACACCGCCCCCATATTCCATTACCGGTGTTTGTAAAACCAAATAAGAACGGCTCCAGCTATGGGGTTTCGAAAGTAACTAAGGAGGAAGACCTGTTACCTGCCATTGAAAACTCATTCAACTACGATGATGAAATACTGGTAGAAGAGTTTTTGCAAGGCACTGAAGTAACCTGCGGGGTAATAACCATGGATGGGAAAGTGACAGCACTGCCAATAACTGAAATAAGAAGCAAGAGCGAGTTTTTTGATTATAAAGCAAAATACGAGGGAAATTCGCAGGAGATAACGCCTGCTGAAATTGACCCGGTTATTGCCAAAAATATACAGCAAACCTCTGAGTTTATTTATAAAAAGCTCGGGTTTAAGGGCATATGCCGCATAGACTATATCATTAAGGGCCACGAGCATTATATGCTTGAAGTAAACTCAATACCCGGGTTAAGCGAGGAAAGCATTGTGCCCCAGCAAGCCAAAGCTATGGGCCTTAGCCTTGAAAAGCTGTTTGAAATTTCGATTGAGGAGAGTTTAAAATAACTTCCGGGGATACCCTAAAAATAACATCTTTGTCAGCGGAATCAGGCAGGTAATTTTTGATTTTGAATTTAAATAGGTTTCAAATTGTTAAAGAAATATTTCACCAAAGCACTGCTGTATAATATTCTGATAGCCTTCGGAATTATTGCGGTGTTGCTGTTTATTGTTCAACGCGGCCTCAACTCCTACACCCGGCATGGTGAAAGTATTACTGTTCCGGATTTAAGGGGCATGTCGTTTGCCCAGGTAAAAACCATATTAGGTAGTAAAAATCTGGATTATCAGGTGATGGACTCGGTTTACGATATGAATAAACCGCCTTTTTCAATTGTAGACCAGAACCCCAAACCAAACTCGAAAGTTAAAGAAGGCAGGACCATTTATATAACCGTTAACGCGGCTACTGCACCAAGTACTGAGGTTCCTGACCTGGTGGGACGAAGCTCGCTGAAGTATGCCAAAATGCAGTTAGAAAGTTACGGTTTGAAAGTTGGCGAACCCATCTACCAGCCCGACCCGCATTTGAACGCGGTTATAGGCATGATGATAAAGGGAAGAAATGTAACCAAAAAGATGAAGGTGCCGCGCGGAACGGAAGTAGTTTTGATTTTAGGTAATGGCCTGGGGAACAGCCGCATTTCGGTGCCATATTTGCTGGGAATGAAATACGGCGATGTGGAGTTTAAGTTAAAAGGCTATTCGTTAAATATTGGTTCGGTAGTGGTAGCAGAAGGCGTAACAGATACGGCCGATGCAGTGATTTATAAGCAACTGCCTGAGTATGGCCCGGGTAAATCAATACGCATGGGCGAGGCTATTGACCTTTTTCTGGCTAAGGAAATGCCGGCGGGTATTACCGTAGACCCAAGCTTATACGATAAAGTAGACACCATACCCAGCCAATAAATTTTGTTTATTTGCGTTTAGCAGAATCTTTTGAACCCGATATGAGAAAATTTTTAGCGCTTGGTATTTTTGTTTTGCTGGCTCAACTTATATTCGCCCAGGCCGACCAGCTAACGCCACTGCAATATAATCCGGCGCTTTACTTTTCAAAGCCACAACTCCAGGGCCATAAAATTACAACTAATTCAAATACAGCTAAATACCTTGTTGACAGTGGTTATACAGTAGTAACTACCGATACCCTCCAACTTCCCTTTATCGATGATTTTTCCACCGACCGTACTCCTAATTACTTATGGAGGCAACAGCATATAACTGCTACCTATCAAAACGTAATCAGCGGATGTTTGCTCACCGAAGGGTTTAATGTAGTGCAGGGTGCTTTTATTAACCGTCCTTCCTGGACCTATACCTGGGATTTTATTCATCAGATAGTGGATTCAACTCCACAGCAGCCCCTTCAGTTCACCTACTTTGGATCTGGAACATCAGATTGCTTTTCAGGTACCCCAACTACAGAATTATTCTGGCCCGCTTATTACCGTTATACTGCTTTTGATAGTACAACTGGCTATCCGACTGATTCGGTTATTGTTGGAAGCCCGGATACTATTACTTATGCACCGGTTGTAAATTTTGCCATTGGCCAGCCGGGCACTTTGTGGTTTGATGATTACGCTTATATCAATAATACTTATCCCATTAATCCTCCAACAATTGGAGTAGCCACTTTAGACGGTTTAAATCAATATGGGCAGCCTTATAATAACAGCAGCACCAGCAATTATGGAACGGCTGATTACCTAACGTCAAACCCTATTGATATTTCAGCTTATACTGAAAGTGATTCGCTTTACCTCAGCTTCTTTTTTGAGGCGCAGGGCAATGGCGATTACCCGGATGTAGCCGATTCCTTAATTGTTGAATTTAAAGATGATGCTGGTTTCTGGAATCAAATGTGGTTTGATACCGGTTACTCGTACCAGCCTTTTGTGCCCGATACTTTTGCCCAGGTGCTAATAGAAGTTCCAAGTTTCTCAGCTTCAGGCAATTCCTTTTTCGACCCTAATTTTAAAACTTTCCAATTCCGTTTCAGAAATAAGGCTTCGTTGTTTGGAAACAATAACCACTGGCATATTGATTATGTAAAGCTTGATAAAAACAGAAGTTCGGTGGATACCACCATACATGATATTGGCTTCGTTTATCCAATTACCACCGTATTAAAAAATTACACGCAGGAATCTGCCTCACAGTTCCAGTATCCGGGCGACCTTTCTGATAGTGTTCCTTTGCTTATTCATAACCTCGACCCTGTTGCTTATACCAATCCGCCTTCCACCAGCTTTTTTAAAGGTGCGCAGGAACTGTATCCCAGCCAGGCCACTATTGCCGGGCTTTCGGTATCTTTTAATGCCGGCCCTAATGACCCGGAAGAAATAATGCCATCGCTTGAATACCATATTCCATCTACAGCAGTTGATAGCCTTGTGCTGATTTCCACAACCAGTATTTCGTATAGTGCAGCTAACGATGCTATTGTGTCTAATGATACTTTAAGGCACACCCAAACCTTTGGCAGTGTAATGGCTTACGATGATGGTTCTGCTGAAAAAGCATACGGACTTACAGGGCTGGACTTAAAGAAGTTTGCTTATGAATTTAATCTGAACCATCCCGACACGTTGACGGCTTTTCAGGTAATGTTTGCACAGGTTGAAGGCTATGTAGGCGACCTTGTATTCTCCTTTCAGGCCTGGGATTCAATTCGTATCAGGGATTTTACTTTCAGTGACTCTGCTGTTTTCAGTTTCATCAACCAGGTACCTTTTTACATAGATTCGGCCAACGGGTTTGCTACTTATGTATTGGATACGCCTATTATAATACCGAAGCACTTTTATTTTGGCTGGTCGCAGGTAGATGAAAGGCGTTTACAGGTGGGTTACGATGTAAACAGCACCCTGGGCTATCCACATATGTTTGTATATGCCGAAGGGCAATGGGATTCAACATCGGTAAGCATACCCGGTTCACCCATGATACGCTTGATTCTGGATAGCGTTTATTGGGGCAAAAGTTCCGTCTCGGCTGGGGTGCGCGATATTTCGCAGAACAGTAACCTGCAGGTTTATCCTAATCCAACAAGTGGTATGCTTCATTTGCATACTTCAGATAATGCAGCATCGTTGCAAATATCAGTTGAAAATACGATTGGTGAACAGGTGATTTCCCTACCGGCAAACAACAACCAGATTGATATCAGCCAACTGGCTAATGGCCTTTACCTGATTAATGCTACCGACCCGCAAACCGGTAAAACCTACCATACCAAAATAGTTAAAGCCACACCTTAAATGGAGGTAATTTTGTTTGATGGGGTTTGTAATTTGTGCAACGGCGCGGTAAACTGGGTTATTAAGCGCGATACGCAAAACAAGTTTAAATTCTCCTCTTTGCAATCGGAATATGGCAAACAATTAATCAACCGGTTTCAGCTTTCATCCGATTATTTAAACACCATTGTACTGCTGGATAACGACCAGGTATATCTGCGGTCTGAAGCAGTTTTAAGGATACTTAGGCATTTAGGTGGTATTTACAGTATTGCTTACATTTTTAACGTAATCCCCTCCCCTATCCTCAATTTTTTTTACAACATTGTAGCTAAATACCGGTACCGGTGGTTTGGTAAAAAAGATAAGTGTATGGTGCCCGATGTTTCTGTTCAACAAAAATTTATAGAATAATAAATGCGCAGTTTAGCTTACATCCTTTTAGTGGTATTAATAATAGCCGGGGCCGTGGGCTATTATGTTTTTATGTTGCCGAATGTATCGGATGCAAAAAAGATTTCGGTAAAAATACCAACCGGTTCAACTTACGATGATGTGCTGGGTTTGCTGAAGGCTAACCAGATACTTAAAAACCCGAACACTTTTGATGCCGTAAGCCGGTTAAAGAATTACCCGGGCCAGGTAAAAGCAGGATACTATGTTTTTACCCGCAACATGAATAACCGGCAGATTGTTAACCTGCTTAAATCGGGCATGCAAACGCCTGTAACCATGGTTATTTACAATATACGAACCAAAGAAGAGTTTGCCGGATTGGTGGGCCGGACACTGGAACTGGATTCAAATCTTTTGCTTTCAAAGCTTAACGACCCTGTTTTTTGCAAGGCATTGGGCGTTGACACCAACCAGATTTTAAGCCGGTTTATAGTTGATAATTACGAGTTTTACTGGAATACTTCTTTACCTAAGTTTATGGAGAAAATGAACACTGCCTATGCCGGCTTTTGGAATAAAGACCGGCAAAGCAAGGCAGATGCTGTTCATCTCTCTTCAACCGATGTAACAACCCTGGCCTCTATTGTTGAAAAGGAGGTAATACGCGATAAGGAATTGCCGACCGTTGCCGGCGTTTATTTAAACCGCTTACGGATTGGAATGCCCTTACAAGCAGACCCTACCTTAATCTTTGCACTCAGGGATTTTGATGCCCGCAGGGTAAACCAGCGGCACAAGGAATACGACTCGCCATATAATACTTACATGTATGCCGGTTTGCCGCCGGGCCCTATCTGCATGCCACGTAAGAAGTCAATTGACGCAGTGCTTAATGCTGAGGAGAATGATTACCTCTACTTTTGCGCCAACCCGGATTTGAGTGGTTATTCGATATTTTCTAAATCGTATGAAGACCAGACCAAAGCGGCTATTTTATACCGCAAAAAGCTGAATGAGCTGAATGTACACTAGAGTTGTCCGCTAAATTTGAAAGGCCGCGGATTTATTTTCCAGGATGAGATTCCTCTCTCTCTATTTTGCGCTCCTGCCTGATTATTTTTGGATCGCATGGGCTATCTTTTAACACCTCTATTTTAATGGTGCGCATACTGAAAATGCCACAGGTTAAAATACTTGCAATAACATCTACACCGTTAAACGATGTTTTAACTACATAACCGCAATCAGCCGGCGTTTTTACCTCCGGGTGCTTTAAGGCCAAAAAACCCCACAAAACGTACATCTGCTTCTTCTTATCAAATTTCACGGTTTCAATATCCTTGCCCCCCTGAAAATAGCCAACCGGAGTTCTGTTAATAAAGCAAGAGCTTAATGAAAGAATAACCAACAATAACACAGAGAATTTTAAGGTGCTCTTCATATATTTTCGAATTTTGCGCAAATCTATTAAATATTGTCAGTTACTAAAGGCCACCGGCTTTAAACCGAAACAATAATTTGGCACGTAAGGCAATTTTATTTGCATTGTTGGCATAACAAAATATCTTGCTTTTAAAATCGGGCTATCATGTTTGTATATGAGCATCAGTTAAGGGTACGTTATGGCGATACAGACCGTATGGGGTATGTTTATTATGGTAATTACGGATATTACTATGAACATGCCCGCGCAGAGGCTATCAGAAGCCTGGGCATTACTTATAAAGAGTTGGAGGACAGTGGTATCATGATGCCTATTACCCGCATGACCAGTAAGTACAAACAGCCTGCTTACTACGACGAACTTTTAACCATTTTAACCATAATACCGGCCATGCCCGGCCGTTTAATTACTTTTAATTACGAAGTTTACAACACTGATAAGGTTCTTATAAATGAGGGAGAAACTCAGCTTACGTTTATTGAGATAAGCACAAAAAAGATAAAATCTGCCCCTGCTTTATTAATTGAAAAACTAGAGCCATATTTTAAATTTTAAATTTACGGCATCCCAAGCCCCGTGCGATGAATAAATATTGGAAGCAATTACGAAAGCAATACCCGGTTTTGGTCCGGCTGGAGCACCGATCGAAGGAGTTTACACTTCCGGGGCTTGATGGGGTGCCCGTGTACGATGTTTACAAATTCTTTATTGCTGAAATTCAGGAGAACTCACTTCCTACCCGTAGTAAGTCAATAGCCTTTAGTTTCTTTCTGGCCATATTTCCTACCCTCACCTTTATTTTTTCGTTGATTCCTTACCTCCCCTATTTCAGGGATATGGATACCAATATTTTAAAACTGCTGCAAAAGGTTTTACCTAACGAGGAAACCTACAATTTTATAAAAGCCTTTATTGAACCTTTATTAAAAGACCTTGCCAAGCACAAACGTGGAGGCTTATTAACGGGCTCCATTTTCCTCGTTCTGTTCTTAATGTCAAACGGAGTGCTGGCCATGATGCAATCCTTTGATAAATCGCACGACCATTATCGCAAAAGAACTGCCTTACAAAGCCGTGCAGTGGCGCTTAAAATAACCTTTCTGCTAATGATGCTTTTTCTTTTCTCTATGGGGTTAATAGTGGTAGGCGAAGAATTGATTGCAATTATATCGGCCTTGCTGAACATTCAAAGCAAGTTTACCCATACCTTGCTTGATATACTTCGTTTTTCGCTGCTTATTATTATGTTCTTTTTTGGCACATCGCTGATATATTACTATGGGCCTGCCCTTAAAACCAAGTATAAATTTATCTCTACCGGTGCCACGGTGGCAACAGTTTTATCGGTGCTGGTATCCGTTTTCTACTCTTACTGGGTCAGTAATTTCAACAAGCTTAACCTCATATTCGGTTCTATCGGAACTATCATGCTTTTAATGATTTGGTTAAACATCAATGCGTTTGTTTTGATAATAGGTTACGAGATAAATGCCAGCATACACATCAATAAGACCTATCGCATAAAAAAGCTGGAAAAGGAACCCATAGAAAATTAATCTTCACTCATTTTCGTTCAGGGCTTTTAAAATCGCTGCAACTTTCTATTTTTGCCCCCGGAGAGATGGCAGAGCGGTTGATTGCAGCTGTCTTGAAAACAGCCGTAGGTGATGAGCCTACCGTGGGTTCGAATCCCTCTCTCTCCGCACTGAGTATCAATTACTTATGAAAATCCCGTATACAGCTCAGGTTTTATAGGGGATTTTTGCTTTTGGGGCACCTCTGCCA
>CAISWS010000043.1 GCA_903889265.1 uncultured Bacteroidota bacterium | reverse complement strand
TATTAAAAATTTAGACCCGATTGCCCTGTGTCCAATCGGAAAATCGTTGCAAAGGTCTTTTTTTTTATTATACTTCCAAATTTTAATTTTCCTGTTTTCACACAAAAAAATAGCAACTTTTAAAAGTCGAACGGACTTAACATTTTCCTAACCTTGGTAAAAATACTCTGCCCGTGTGGGACAAAACAAGCATAAAGCATTGAACTATATCATATTGCAAATTTGCTATTTCTGCATAAGTGCTGCATTCATCAGATCCATTATACTGCCCTCCGTAGAACTGCTCCAGTCAGCAAAAGGCCCGCCCCAATAAAAGCCGAACCAGTTATCAGCATTGCGCGCATGTTGCCAGGTATAGTCGGCATTTGTTAAAATAAAGGCTTTTATGTTGTTGTCCTTCAACTGTGTATTCAATATAGCCAGGTAGCGCATATATATACCTTTAAACTGGTTCTTATCATGGTCTGGTTTCCTGTCACCCGGCTCAGTAAGTATCCCTTCATTGTTTGCCATGTGTTTCATACTGGCATAAGCGAGGATTCCGGCCTCCTTTAGATAAGTACTATCTCCGGTAAGCAGGTAGAGGTCTTTTAATCCGCCCAATATTACTCCCTGATTGTAACTCCAGGTAGCGCCTTTGTTATTGATGCACCCATTGTTTAGGCCGTCATTTATCATCTGATCTTTATTAATCATCCCGCTGTTTTTAATCCAGTTCCAGTCCTTTAAAGCCCATTCCAGGTAATAACCCCTTTTTAAAGAATCTGCGGGCTCCAGCGCAAGGCGGGCCGCCAGTTCCATAAACAGTTCGTTGGTAATAGCATTTTTATACCAGATGTTATTAGCCCAGCGTACCCCGCCACCGCAGGAATCATCCCAGGCGCGGCTTACCATATCCTTAAAAATGCCTCTAGATACCCGCAGGTATCTTTTATCGCCGGTCATATCAAAAGCCTTTAGCCAAACCAGGCCCCACCACTCATTATCATCAAACGAATGCCCCATAATAAAATGCCCCCTGAAAACGTGCACGTTCTTTACATAAATGTTGTTGAGGCACTTTTTAAAATCCTGGTGCGTAATACGATTAAAATCAATCAGCGCCTCAAGTATGTTAGCACTGTTCCACCACCCCGCTCTTTTCCAAAGCGAGTATATGTTTTGTGCATTCAGCAAATTCTTCTCTACAGCAATAGCCCTGTTCAGTTTTTCATTATCCCCCGGTGCCTGAACCCTATAATTACAGTGGCTTACAAAGGCATTTTCTTTACAAGCTGACAGCCCAAGCAGAATTGTAGTTACCAATAAGAAAAATGCTGTTTTATGCATGCTTTGTAAAGTGAAATGCGAAAGTAGCAAAAACAGCGCGACCCTTATGTGCTTCAAACCCAAAAGCAGTCAATCATAATTGCATCGTAATAATCATAATAATAGAACTTGCCTCGCCTATAGGCGGGTCAGCGGCCCATTGTATTTTGCATTTTCCCTCTCTTTTTTTTTAAGCGAGGGATGTCCGTAGGACAGGGTGAGTTTGTATTTTTATCTTTACCCCGTGCCCGATATTCAACAAATACTGAAACAATACTGGGGTTTTGACCAATTCCGCCCTTTGCAGCGCGAAATTATTGAGGCCGTATTGCGCAAAGAAGATACCCTGGCTTTGTTGCCCACCGGCGGCGGTAAATCAATCTGCTTCCAGGTTCCGGCTTTGGCCAGCCCCGGCCTTTGCCTGGTGGTTTCCCCCCTCATTGCCCTGATGAAAGACCAGGTGCAAAACCTTACCCAGCGTGGCATCAAAGCCACTGCTATATACAGCGGCATGGCCTACCGCCAGATAGATACCATGCTGGATAGCTGCATTTACGGCGACTATAAATTCCTTTACGTATCGCCCGAGCGCCTGGCAGGGGAAGAATTTCAGGTGCGGATGCAGAAAATGAACATCTCTTTGCTGGCAGTTGATGAAGCCCACTGCATCTCTCAATGGGGTTACGATTTCAGGCCACCGTATATGAAAATTGCCGATATCAGGGAGCAACTAAAAGGAGTGCCGGTTATAGCCCTTACCGCAACCGCAACCCCCGACGTTGTAAACGATATTCAGGAAAAACTACTGTTCAAAAAGAAACATGTTTTGCAACAAAGCTTTGTGCGCAAAAACCTCAGTTACGTGGTGCGCGAAAGCCGTAACAAAGAACAGGGCCTGTTAGATATTTTAACAAAAGTAAAAGGCAGCGCCATCGTTTACGCCCGTAGCAGAAAGAAGACCAGGGAGTTTTCCGACTACCTGAATAAGCAAGGCATCAAATCCGATTTCTATCACGCGGGTTTAGCCCCACTGGTCCGCTCCGAAAAACAAGATAACTGGATAAGCAACAAAACCCGGGTTATCTGCTCCACAAATGCGTTTGGGATGGGTATTGACAAGTCAGATGTTAGCCTGGTAATACACATGGACCTGGCCGATTCGCTGGAAGCCTATTTTCAGGAAGCAGGCCGCGCAGGCCGTGATGAGAAAAAGGCATACGCCGTGCAATTAACCGACAGTGCAGACCTTGCATACCTGGATAAAAAAATTGAAGAGAGTTTCCCTTCTGTTGAGCTGGTAAAAGATATTTATCAAAACCTTTGCACATACCTCCGCATTGCTTACAACAGCGGCATTAACAACAGCTTCGATTTCGACCTCCGGGCATTTGCTGAACACTGCAAACTGCACCAGGCAAAAGTATACAGTGCTTTAAAAATACTGGAGCAACAAGGAATCATTTACATGGCCGAAGGTGTTTCAAATCCCTCTATGGTAAAAGCGGTTGCAGCCAAGGATGTTATCTACAAATTTCAAACCGACCATAAAAAATACGAGCCACTGATCAAATTTATTCTGCGCACCTCCGAAGGGGTGTTTATGGATTTTGTGCCGGTGGAAGAATACATCATTGCTTCGCGCCTTAAAATAAGCCTGCATCAAACTATAGAACAGTTACAATCCCTGCACCTGATGAAAATTATTAACTATCAGCCGCGAAAAGAAAACTCGCAAATTGTGTTTTTACAAAACCGTGTAAAGCGCGAAGACCTTTGGCTGGATACTGCATTTATAAAAAGCCGTAAAGAAAATTTTGAAGAGAAACTTAAAGCCGTAAAATATTACGTAACCGAAAAACACATCTGCCGTACCAAGCTGCTGGTAAAATATTTTGGCGAAAACGTTGAGGCCGATTGCGGCATTTGCGATGTATGCACCAACAATAAAAAAACAAGCCTCAGTACCGTTGGTTTTTCTCAAATTGTGGCGGCCCTTGAAAATGAATTAAAGCAATCGTCGTTAACAGGCGTGCAGATTAAAACCAGGCTACAGATAAAAGATGCCGACTTTGATAAAGCCATTAACTTTTTGCTGGATGCCGGCAAGGTAACCTGGGCAGATGAACTGAACTTAAAATGGGTGGATTGAAACGCATCATATTTACAGTAACCAACGACCTCAGCTTCGACCAGCGCATGCAAAAAATTTGCCGAAGTCTTAGCCGTGCGGGTTATGCAGTTGAACTGGTAGGCAGGCAAAGGGGTTTTTCCATCCCACTGGCACCCGAACCGTTTAAACAAACCCGCCTGCAATGTATCTTTAATAAAGGCAAATTGTTTTATATTGAGTACAACATCCGTTTGCTAATTTACCTCACCTTCTCGCAGTTCGACTGTGCCTGCGCTATCGACTTGGATACCATAGCCCCGGTTTACATCATTGGCAAACTAAAAGGAGCAAAGTTAGTGTATGATGCACACGAATATTTCACCGAGGTCCCCGAAGTTGTCCGCCGCCCCAAGGTTCAAAAAGTATGGCAAAAGGTTGAAAAAATATTCGTCCCGCTATTCGATGCCACCTACACCGTCTCAGAAGGCCTCGCGGAACTTTTCCAACAAAAGTACCACAAGCATTTTGATGTAATTATGAATGTTCCGGTGTTGGTTGAAGCCCACCCCGAAAGGGTTTCCCCCACCCTTTCGGGGTTACTACCCAATAAAGACGAAACCCTGGCCGCCAATCTCCCCCTTCGGGGAACTGAAGGGAGCCGGCTGTTCATTCTCTACCAGGGTGCCCTCAACGAAGGCCGAGGCCTGGAACACCTTATCACCGCCATGCAGCAAATAGACTGCCACCTTAAACTTGCCGGCGAGGGCGACCTCTCTGAACAGTTGCGCCAGCAGGTAAAAGACTTACAGCTTGAAAATAAAATCACCTTCCTGGGCTATGTACCCCCAAAAGAATTAAGGAAGATAACCGCTGAAGCTACCATAGGTATTAACCTGGTTGAAAACAAAGGCCTCAGTTATTACTACTCCCTCTCCAACAAATTTTTCGACTATACACATGCATCTGTGCCTCAGGTTTGCACGGGTTTCCCAGAGTACGAAAAACTAAACAAAAAGTACAACGTAGCGTTGTTAGTAACAGATTGTTCAACCCTTCAAATAATTGAGGCATTAAACCGTCTGCTAAAAGACGACAACTTGTACCGGGAATTACAAAAAAATTGTGAGGTTTGCACCCGCGAATTGAATTGGCAACGTGAAGAGATAAAGTTACTGGCTATTTATGACCGATTACTCAGGTAAACATTTACATATAGTTTCGTTCAACGTTCCTTACCCCCCGGACTACGGCGGGGTCATAGATGTATTCTATAAAATAAAAGCACTGCACGACCTGGGCATTAAAATTTACCTGCACTGTTTTCATTATGGCCGCGAAGAAAGTGCGGAGTTGGATAAACTTTGTGAAAAGGTATTTTACTATCCGCGCCGCAAATTTTACCAGGCTATATACAGCAAGGTGCCTTACATAGTTGGCTCACGCAAAAGCGACGAACTGCTGAGTAACCTGGTGGGCGATGATTTCCCCATCCTGTTTGAAGGCTTGCATACCTGCCTGTATCTGAACCACCCGATGCTGAAAGACAAACTAAAGGCAGTGCGTATGCATAATGTGGAGTGGGACTACTACCGCAGCCTTAAAGAAGCTGAGCGAAACTACCTGATAAAATTCTATTTCTCGCTCGAGTCTAAAAAGCTCAAAAAGTTTGAAGGTGACCTGCAATACGCCAACAAAATTTTCCCCATTTCAAAAAGCGATTACGAATACCTGCGCTTTAGTTACGAGAACATTTGTTATGTGCCCGCATTCCACAGCAATGCCGATATTACCAGCCAGCCAGGCACCGGTAAATACATTTTATACCAGGGCAATTTAAGCGTAGCCGAAAACAACCAGGCAGCCCTGTTTATTGCCATGAAAATTGCCCAGGGCATGCCCTTTAAATTTATTATAGCCGGCAAAGAACCCACCAACGCCCTTAAAAAAGGCATTAAAAATATTAAGAATGTTGAACTGGTAGAAAGCCCGCCTTTTGAAAAAATGGCCGAGCTGATGGCCAACGCCCACATCAACCTATTAACTACTTTCCAAAACACAGGTGTAAAGCTAAAGCTGCTCAACTCCCTCTATCGCGGCAGGTTCTGCGTGGTAAACAGTAAAATGGTAAACAACACCGGCCTTGAACCTCTTTGCATTATTGAAGACAACCCCACTGCCACTCAGCGCATCATCACCGAGCTAATGGCCACCCCATTTACCCAACAAGACATAGACAAACGCCGCACCCTCCTGGAATCCGACTTCAGCGACCATGCCAGTGCGTTGAAAATTGCTCAGGAGATTTTTTAGGCAGTTTTAATTTTACTGTTTCTAACTTGAATTATGGATTAATACAAACGGAATCAATTGTCATTCATACGTTTAATAATCCCGTTAGGGATTTAAGCTTTGTAGTAACTATGCAAAAAAAATTGCGACCCGTACGGGTCGCAACAGACACTTAATCCCGGTTACTACATAGCTTTAGCCCCTAACGGGGATATTGTGATCAATACTAACGTTGTTTTTATTAAATTTGAACTATGGAAACTTTCGTACTACAAACGCACGATAAAAAAGAAAGTAAACTTTTAGCTGCCCTGCTTCAGAAGATGAACATTAAGATAACCAAATTATCTAAAGAGCAACAGGAAGACTTCGTTTTTGGCAAGCTGATTAAAGACGCGGTAAAACAAGGTGAGGCCAAAGCTTCGTCCATAGAAAAGGTTATCTCAAAATGGAAATAAAGTTCTCCAAACCCTTTGAGAAAGACCTGAAAGAAATAAAAGACAAGCAAGTTGTACTGAAATTGGATGAAATTATACGGCACCTTAGGTCCGCCAATTCGCTGTCTGATATCGCTGGTATTAAAAAATTGAAAGGATACAAGGATTGCTATAGAATCAGAATCGGCAACTTCCGCCTCGGTTTGCAACTTGATGGCAAAGTAATTTGGTTAGCCAGGTTAATGGATAGAAAAGAAATTTACCGTTATTTTCCATAAAACGCTTTCTTCAAAATTAATCCCCAACTACTTGCCCCCCATAACACAGCATCGCCAACTGTATTATCCTGCCTTTCATCCTAAAATCTGCACTCAATCCTGATTCAGACAATGGCACAGTTACACCCCCAACCGCCCTGCTTACGAAAACCCACCCCATTTAACAAAAACAAACTTTATATTTGAAAAAAGAGAAAATAGTTTGCAGTATACAGTTTAAAGTTTTCAGTTGAATCCCCCCAATTAAAAATTGTGTAACCAAACAATAAACCGGCTGCACCAAACCATACCGTTCTCTATCTTATGCAATGTCATGGTGAGCGTAGCCGAACCATTGCTTTCGATGGAGAAGGAGATGCCGAACGCAGAGGATTAGGCCTGCAACTAAAAAACAAACATGAAACACCCTTACCCCTACACCCTTAAATTTTGTATGGCTGTTTTATTGTTGTTAAGTGTTTATAGCAGCAGGGGGCAGTATGTTACTATACCGGATACTGCTTTTGTTAGCTGGTTGAATGCAAATGGGTACGCTGGGTGTATGAATGGGAATCTGATGGATACTACATGCCTGGTTATAGTAAATGCAACTAGCTTAAACTGTTATGGTGTAAATATCAAAGATTTAACTGGGATACAGTATTTTAAAAGCCTTACCACTCTTGATTGCTCAAGCGATTCGTTAATAAATATACCTAGCTTACCAACGAATTTGATTCAGCTAAATTGTCAATTTAACTATTTAACAAGTTTGCCCATTTTACCCTTGAACCTAACCCAATTGTGGTGCTGGAATAACGAGTTCGTTTGGTTACCTGATTTACCTCCATTTTTGACCGATTTAGAATGTAGCTCTAATCAACTCAGTAGCTTACCTATTTTGCCAAGGACATTAACTTATTTGTCGTGTGGGGGAAATCAGCTTACAAATCTGCCCAATTTGCCTATCTCCCTAACAGGCTTAGACTGCAATATAAATCATCTCGATAGCTTACCCCCTTTGCCTCCTACTATGACTGAATTATCTTGCGAAATTAATCAGCTACTTAGTTTACCCAGTCTACCAATATCTCTAACCTATCTTGAATGTATGCAAAATCGGTTAACCAATATACCAGCCCTGCCGCCACATTTGACTTATTTATCATGCGGATTTAATCAAATCAGCAATCTGCCAACCTTACCAACAACGTTGATTGATTTATATTGCTATAACAACCAAATTGACAGCTTGCCGAATTTACCATCAACACTGACTTACTTGGAAAGTTCATCAAACAGGCTTCACAATTTACCGACATTACCTGCTGGTTTAATTGACTTAGAATGCTCATTCAACTATCTTACAAGTCTGCCAAATTTACCTCGCACATTAACATCTATACTCTGCGACCATAACAATCTTAGAAGCATACCAGAATTGCCAGATGATTTGAATAACTTATATTGCAATAACAATCCAAGCCTTACTTGTTTGCCCGAATTGAAGCAAATTGCAAACCTAGATTTTAACAGCACTTCTGTCAGTTGCTTGCCCGATTATGGTAGAGTTACTAGCAGTTCCCCAGCTTTAACTTCAGTTCCCCTGTGTGGTATTTACAATCCCAATGGTTGTCCGGTTTTCTGGAAGATTAGCGGTCAAAGCTATTATGATCAGAATAACGATTGCATTTTTGATAATAATGACGTTGGAACAAATTATGTAAAAATTAACTTATTCAATGGAGGAAACCTTATTCAACAGGTTTTTACAGGCGGTGAAGGATTCTATTCCTTTGATTCTGTGTCCAACGGTAGCTATTCTGTTCAAGCAGACACCTCTAACCTGCCCTTTACAGTTAGCTGCCCTGCTAATAATAACCATTCCATTACTCTCTCAATCGCTGATTCGCTTTCCTACAGCAATAATTTTGCATTTAAATGCCGAACTCAAGGTTTTGATATTGGAGTGCAATCGGCGATTGTCGATAATTATTATTTGCGGCCCAATTCCTTGTTTACACTAGGTGCAATTGCAGGTGATTTGTCTGAGTTATATGGTGCCAGTTGCGCAGTGGGTATAAGTGGTCAAATACAAATAACCTTTTCTGGCCCCATTGTTTATTTAACCCAGGG
>CAISWS010000042.1 GCA_903889265.1 uncultured Bacteroidota bacterium | reverse complement strand
TTGCTGGCAACAATAACACCATTGCGATCAATTAAAAACGCCATAGGTATACCCTGTATGCCATACTCAGGCACTACCGGACTCTGCCACCATTTTAAATCGCTAACGTGGTTTTCCCAGGTCATACCCAGGGCATTAATGGCATTTTTCCAGGCATTTGCATCTTTATCAAGCGATACGCTGTAAACGGTAAAGCCTTTATCTTTATACTTTTTGTAAGCTGCCACTACATTTGGCATTTCCATTCTGCACGGTCCGCACCACGATGCCCAAAAATCCAGCAAAACAACCTTGCCTTTAAGCGATGATAACTTAATCTCCTTGCCATCCGGGTTTTTAAGGTCAATTTCCGGCGCTGGTTTACCTACAGAAACATCAGCCGCCGGCTGTTGCGGCTGCGATTGCATTTTAGCCTGTTGCTGGTAAGTTTCGTACATGGCCCTGAACTCTTTGGTGTAAGAAGAATTGGGTATTTCCTTCTCCATACGCTGTATTACAGCCAGGTTCTCTTTGGGGAACTTATCCAACTGTGCATTGGTAATGTAAAACATGGCTACCAGCGGGCTTTTGGCGTGGCTGGCGCTATCTAATACTATGCTTTGCATTTTTGCAGCCGAAGTTTGCAATTGTTGTTGAAGAAACGCCATCGTATCCTGCGATACACCCTGTTGTGCATAGGTTCTGTAAGCCATATTCCAACCGCTGTATTCTCTTTGCGCAGTACCCAGCGCTTTAAATGCCCGCTGAAATTCGTCACTCTCCGCAGGCCCGGTTACAGAAAACGTCTCGGGATGCTGAACATCAATATCAAATTTGTATTTGGCAGGCGAAAGCAGGAAAAGGAAAAAAGTCCTGTCGTCAAGCTTCACCCTGTAAAACCCCGTTTCGCTTATGCCCGACATTTTAAAAAAACCTTTGTCGTCAATTTGTGCGGTATCAACCTGGGTAATTTTCTGAAGGCCTAGTTTTTCAAGGATGATAGATTTTGCCGGAGAATTCTTAACGGTGCCCTCAATAAAATATTTATCACTGCTTCCATTCAGATTACATGAAGAGAAGATAGAGATAAGTAAAAAGAGGCCTGCTATTTTACGCATGTTATTGTTTTAAGGTGTCAAATGTAATTTCCTTTTTCGATTTATGATTTTTGATTGCTGATTTATGATTTCGGCCTCCTGATTTACTTGTTGGGTTTTGGATATTCTTAACATTATTTATTGTTGCTCCAGCTTCTCACGCACTAATTGGTTGGTGAGTTTCGGGTCCGCTTTGCCTTTAGAGGCCTTCATTACTTCGCCTACAAATAAGCCAAGTAGGCCCACTTTGCCGCTCTTATATTCAGCCACCTTATCGGGGAATTTGCCTAACACTTCAACAATCAGGTCATTTATCAAACCGGCATCGCTGCTTTGTATCAGGTTTAACTCTTCGGCAATTTTAAGCGGCTCTTTATCCACCTCAACCGCCATTACCGGAAATATTTTGGTAGAGGCTACTGAGAAGTTTGTTTTGCCTTCATCTATCAGGGCAATAAGGCTGGCAAGTTTTGCCTGGCTGAGTTTAAAATCTTTTATCTCTAACCCGTTTTCGTTTAAATAGTTTTTAACCGGGCCTAATATCCAGTTGGCGGCAGCCTTATAATTTTTGGTAAGTGCTAACAACCCATTAAAGTATTCGGCCAATAATTTGTCGTCGGTAATAATACGCGCATCATATGCAGGCAGGCCGTAATCGTTGATGTATTCGTTTATCAACTCATTTGGCAGCTTGGGCATGTTTGCCCTAACGTTCTGAATGTAATCATCAGTTATTACAACCGGTGGCAAGTCCGGCTCAGGGAAATACCGGTAATCATGTGCATGCTCCTTGCTTCTTTGCGAAAGGGTGATGCCTTTTACCGCTTCAAATCCCCTGGTTTCCTGCGCCAGTTTTTCACCTGCCTCATGGGCATCCACCTGGCGGATAAATTCATAATCAATAGCGCGTTTTACGTTACGCATGCTATTCATGTTCTTTACTTCGCTACGGGCGTTTAAAACCGTTTCACCTTTTAAACGCACCGAAATATTGGCATCGCAACGCATAGAGCCTTCTTCCATGTTACCATCGCAAATGCCCAGGTAACGCACCAGTTTCTGAATCTCATTCAAATAAGCCATCGCCTCATCACCACTACGTATATCCGGTTCAGATACAATTTCAATTAATGGCACACCGGCGCGGTTTAAATCTACCAGTGTAAAATAAGGGTCAATGTCGTGAATGCTTTTACCTGCGTCTTCTTCCATGTGGATGCGGGTAATGTTTACTTTTTTCTTTTCGCCATTCACTTCAAAATCCAAATGGCCCAGCGTGCATATAGGCGTTTTATCCTGTGTTATCTGATATCCCTTTGGCAAGTCGGCGTAGAAATAGTTTTTACGCGCAAACTGGTTTTCGTGCCGAATGGTGCAGTTAGTTGCCAGGCCGATTTTAACTGCATATTCAATAGCAGTTTCATTTACCACAGGCAATGCGCCGGGATGGCCCAAAGATATAATGCTGCACTGCGTATTTGGCGAAGCACCAAACTCCGCTGAGTCACCACTGTACATTTTGCTAAGCGTTGAAAGCTGTGCGTGCACTTCAAGGCCCACTACTAATTCGTATTTGTCGTATTTACTGTCGCTCATTTCTGTAATACTTTTTCAATTTGCTGTTTGAACCATTTGGTTTTACCCAGTTCATGTTTATTTAAATTCTGCCTTTCCGGTAAAGTCCTGCCAAATTCTTTTGCCGGAAAAACTTTATAGAAGGTTTCGAAGTCGTTAGAATTAA
>CAISWS010000041.1 GCA_903889265.1 uncultured Bacteroidota bacterium | reverse complement strand
TATTTTTTAACCGAAGAAGATATGGCCTTCCGCAAATATATTCTTGACCTGGGTTGCAAAGGCCATACTACATTTAAAAAGGAGCATTTACCCATTTTACAGGAATTCACTTTCCCTGAATTAAAAAAACTGGAGAAGGACAAGCTAATAACCTGGAGTGAAGATGGGGTTCAAATTACCCCGCCCGGCCACCATTTTATCCGCAATATCTGCAGGGCTTTTGATCTGCTTCAAACCCGGACGGCTGGGGCAAGCCAGTTGTTTAGCAAGGCAATATAAAACAGGAGCCTCTTTAAAATTACCAGCCTCCTTTCCCACATTTCCACATTCTCTAAAATCATTAGCAGCGAAATAGCTAATTCATATCTTTGCGCCCATGACAGAAAAAATCCTGATTATAGATTTTGGCTCGCAATACACCCAACTTATTGCGCGCCGGGTAAGAGAAAGTGAAGTTTACTGCGAAATTGTTCCCTACAACAAAGTTCCGGCCATAGAAGCAAACGTTAAAGGCATTATCCTGTCAGGCTCGCCGGCCAGTGTCCGCGATGCTGAAGCCCCGATTGTGGATGTTGAAGCCCTTATTAATCATTGCCCTGTATTGGGTGTTTGTTATGGCGCACAGCTAATGGCGCAAACCATGGGTGGCTCGGTTGAAAAAAGTAACCTGCGCGAATACGGCCGGGCGCACTTGCAACTAAAAGGAAACGACAACATTTTACTGAAAGACGTAACGGACAATTGCCAGGTTTGGATGAGCCATGCAGATTCTATTAAAAACATTGGCGACCGGTTTGAATTAATTGCAGGTTCTGATTCGATAGAGGTTGCGGCGTTCCGCTCTAAAAAAGGAGTATTCACCAACCAGGTTTATGCTTTGCAATTTCATCCGGAAGTGTATCACAGCACAGAGGGCCCTAAAATTTTACACAACTTTTTATTTGGCGTTTGTGGCTGCTCGCATAAGTGGACCGCCGCTTCTTTTGTTGAAGACACCGTGAAAGGCCTGAAGGAAAAAATAGGCAATGAAAAAGTAATATTGGGTTTAAGCGGCGGAGTTGATTCATCGGTTGCCGCCTTGCTTTTGGAAGAGGCGATAGGCGATAACCTGCTTTGCATTTTTGTAGATAACGGCCTGCTGCGCAAAGATGAATTTGAAACGGTTTTGGAAAGCTATAAGCACATGGGCCTGAACGTTCATGGAGTAAGGGCCGGACAACGTTTTTTACATGAACTGGCAGGCGTTAGCGACCCGGAAAAGAAACGCAAAATAATTGGCCGCGTTTTTATTGAAGTTTTTGAACATGAGGCGAACAAACACCCCGAAGTAAAATGGCTGGCGCAGGGAACTATTTACCCGGATGTAATTGAATCGGTATCAGTAAAAGGGCCTTCGCAAACAATTAAATCGCACCACAACGTGGGTGGCTTACCTGATATTTTAAAATTGAAAATTGTAGAACCGTTGCGCAACCTGTTTAAAGATGAGGTGCGTAAAGCAGGAAAGGAATTAGGGCTTGCGCCGGACATTCTTTATCGTCATCCTTTCCCGGGGCCAGGGCTGGCAGTGAGGATACTTGGCGATATTACCCCCGAAAAAGTGCACATGTTGCAGGAGGCTGACCACATCTATATCTCGAACCTGAAAAAGTATGGCTTATACAATGAAGTATGGCAGGCGGGAGCTATATTGACTTCTGTTAAGAGCGTGGGTGTAATGGGCGATGAAAGAACCTATGAAAATATGGTGGCCTTGCGTGCGGTAAACAGCACTGATGGTATGACTGCAGACTGGAGCCATTTGCCTTACGATTTTTTGGCGAAGACCAGTAACGAAATCATTAACCAGGTTAAAGGTGTTAACAGGGTAGTTTATGATATTTCATCAAAACCACCAGCTACCATTGAATGGGAGTAAAAAAGCGGCCCCTTCCGTCCCCGAAGGGGAAACTAAGGCAGTGCTTGTTTTTTATTTAGAATTGCCGAATTGTATAGAAAAAAAATAAAATGCAATAACTAAGAGCGCGATACATGGAATCACAAAAACGAAGCAGTAAGATATATGCGAATGGTTTGGTAGCAAAGCGCCTTTTATTTGTTCTTTTACTTTTCATTACCGGGCAAGTTCTATTTGCTCAAACTGATACCACAATTTATAAAGTTGGGCTTCTCCTCCCCTTCCAGGTGCAAAATACGGACGGCAAGTTTGATGAGATATTGAATGCCCATGATTTAACATCGGCCAACAGGGTGCACTTTGAAGATGATGCCATTATAGCCCTTGATTTTTACCAGGGGGTATTGCAATCACTTACCGAAGACAGCGATAGTGTAAGGGTAGAGTTACATGTTTACGATAACTGGAACAGCGACTCGACAACTGCGGAAATACTGAAAAAACCGGAGTTAAAAACGATGGATTTTATTATTGGCAGTGTATCTTCCTCTACCGCCAAACTGGTTGCTGAATTTTGCAAGGCTAATAAAATTATGAATATTCAGCCCTTTACGCCTTCAAAAAGCCTTACCAGCGAGAACCCTTACCATCTTAAAATTGCGCCTACGATTGATGCGCACGTGGATAATCTATACCAATCTATACTTGACTCCTTTCCGGATGCCAACATTATTATTTATACCCCGAAAAACGAGAAGGGGATGGCCCTGGCGCAGCGGTTTGATTCGTTGTTTATTAATTATAACTCCATGGCCCAAACCAAATATTCGCTGGCTATGCTGAACACAACGGATATGGTTGCCAATGGCAAAAAAACAACGATGGACGAGTTGATAAATCCAGGCAGAACAAACATACTTATCATTACATCCTACGATGAGCCATTTGTGCAAAGCACCTTACGTTCTATATTTGAAAAAAACAGTAAAGCTAATCTGGTAGTATACGGCCTGCCAACCTGGTTGGGTGGAGATATTCTGCGGTTAGATTACATCAACAATTTACATACGCGAATTTCAGATGCTTTTTTTGCTGATACGAGCAAGCCGAAAACCCGATACTTTATTGAGAACTTTAGTAACCGCTACCATGCAGAGCCATCTAAATACGCCTACCTGGGATATGATGTATTTAGCTTCCTTTTAAAATCAGTAAAAAGTTACGGCAAAGATTTTGTACCACAGCTTGCTACCCAGCGTTACACCGGGGCCGCTTATAAATTCGATGTTAATGCATCGATGAAAGACTCCAATACCATTAACTATTACGAAAACAACCATGTTAATGTGTTGAAGGTGGAGGATTATAAGTTGAAGCGGGTGTGGTAAAATAAAGTTTTGCGACAAAAATATTTAGTTTACCTTCATACAGTTTAGTTTTAACGTATAATTCCTTATATCCAAACTAAGGGCGGTAAATAATTAATATGATTCGGCTTTTTACCTTTATTATAACCTGCATTTTTTTTACCTGCCAGGCTAATAGCCAGCAATTATACCAGCAATGGACTACCACATTCGGAAATTCCGCGCAGTTTCAACAAACCAATAATACTCTCTACGCGGGAAATGTGGTGGTTGATGAAAATGGCAACTCCTATTTGTATTTTATGGACAACCTCAATACCGCTTTAGTAAAATACAATAACCTGGGGCAAGTGGTTTGGAAAGTTGATAGCCTGCCATATGTTTTCTTTCCATGTGAAGATATTTATGCACAAAATTCTTTAATCTATCAAAAGGGATATCTCTATTTGGTTTCTGCAGAGGGTATTCACAAATTTGATTTGGATGGGGGTGTAGTGTGGTTCTGGAATAACAACTCCTTATTTGGCAGTAACAACTACGCAGAACCCTGGATGCAGGTTGATAGTTCGGACAATGTAACAGTAGCCTGGGGTTCATCTACAGAGCAGGTAAACATTGCCAGAGTTAATAGCGGATCAGTGGTTTGGCAGAAATATTATACCCTTCCGTTGTATACATTAAATGATGTACAGCTATGCTTAGATACCTCCGGCAACTCTTATATGTCATTTACAGGTGTATGGCCAGTATCGGACACCGGCAACGCTAACATCATTAAAAAATTTGACCCTTCGGGTACAGAACTTTGGACAGTACATAGCACCACAGACCAGGGATTTTATGCTCCTAAACTTGAACTCCAATCTAATGGTGACCTATGGGCTTTTTCGAACGACAGCTTGCTGGTATACTCCTATAACGGTTCGTTGATTCATTCTAGAGGTAGCTTGCATTTAGGTTTCCCTATATATCATAATGACCAATATCATTATTATAGTTCTGGACAGCAAAACCCTCAAATTATTAAAACGGATAACAATGTCAATACAATAAACTCAGTGGGGATAAGTGATAATAATGGTTTTTTACAGGGATACTATTCAGCCGGACATATCTATATGATTGCGGCTAATTCAACCACTGAAATACTGGAATTAGATAGCAATCTGCAAATAAACAATCATCTTATTTTTGAAACGATGAATGGCCGCTCAGCGTGGTCGACAGGTGGGACAGATAATACAGGAAATTTTTATGTATTCAGCGCTAGTATCGACCGAGATTCTGCGGAACTATTTAAATTCTGTTCCGGCTGCCAGCCTAATATGCGCGGTAAATTTTATGTAGATTCCAATCAGAATTGTAATTTGGATTCGTCCGAAACAGGAGTTGAAAACACCATAGTAAGCATTACCCCCGGACCATATTATGCCGTTACCGACCAGCAAGGGAATTATAGCACTCTTTTACCACCAAATACTTATACTGTTACGCCATCACGTAAAATGTATTGGAACGCCTCGTGTGGCGATAGTGTAGTATTTGTATTAAACCCCTCCGACACTCTGGTAACAGTTCCCAACTTTGGCATTTATCCGGAAAAGAATGTTTGTGATGATGGGATTTCAATTTGGGCTACTTATGCAAACCCAGGCTATTATCAAAATGTATATGTAAATTATGAAAACGTAGGTACTGCTATTGATAGCGGATTTGTACAGGTGAAAATGGATATAAATTTTATATACCTGAGTGCAATACCACCGCCCGATTCTATTTCAGGCCGCAAACTTTTCTGGCATTATGACTCCCTTATGCAAGATGAGGGGCGCAGTATTGTTATTACAGATAGCGTACCTACCTGGGTTCAGCAATTTTCTTTTTATGAATTTACTGCCCAGATTATTCCTTTCGCTAATGACACCAATCCGGGGAATAATTATGATGAAGTAATTGACGAAGTTTATTCCAGTTACGACCCCAACGAAAAACTATGCACGGTTAAAAGAGCTAATTCATTGGGTTACGTTGAAGATAGCAGTTTGCTGGTTTATAAAATATTGTTTCAGAATACTGGCAGCGATACTGCAAGGCGGATAGTTGTTGTTGACACACTTGATAACAATCTTGATATATCCTCGTTGTCATTGCTTGGATCCAGTATACCCGGCTGTCAACTGCAGCTTATAAATAACAACATTGTAAGTTTTATATTTAAACAGGCAATGCTGCCCGATAGTGCTTTAAATAATGCCGGAAGTCAGGGCTATGTCAGCTTTAGCATTAGGCCAATGGCCGGCCTTAATAGCGGCCAGGCAATAAGTAATACCGCAACTATATACTTCGATTTTAATCCCGGGGTGAGCACTAACACTACAAATAATTACTATCACAGTCCACCAACTAATGTGTTGCAACTAAGCGGCGATAATTTGGGGATAAAAGTTTACCCCAATCCGACCAGTGGCAGGCTCAACGTTTCGTCTACAAAGCCCTCTGGGCACCCCTGTCAGATTTTTGTTTATGATATAGCTGGCCGCTCTGTTGCCAATTTTAAATTCGATGCAGATTATAACATAAGCTTTAATACAGAACCATTGACCAACGGCGTGTATTTTATTGCCGTAAAGGAAGACGAACTGATATTAAATACAGTAAAATTTATAAAACTGTAAACAGAAGCCCGGCGGAGGCTCTCTTAAAAATGAACCACAGAAATTACTTTTGCTTTAGCTTAATGTAGTTATCGGTAAGTTCTATCTTAGCTTCTTTATAGAGCATTCCTACAGCCTTTTTAAAATTCTTTTTGCTGATGCCGAGGATTTCGTGAACCATTTCGGGTGGGGAATCATCGTTGAGCTTGAGAGAACCGCCATGTTCTTTTAGTTTTTGAAGCAGCACTTCTTTGATATCTTTGGCGGCGTCCAAGCCTTGTTTTTGAAGGGCAACATCTATCTTTCCATCTTCTCTTACCTTTTTTACAAAGCCTTTAACGCGGTCGCCCTTTTCAAGCTTTTGAAATACTTCGTTTTTGAATAGAATGCCCCAGTGCTTTTGATTGATAATAACACGGGTGCCCACTTCATTATCATAGCAAATCATTAAATCAACTTCCTCATTTGGTTTTAAATCAACCTCGCGGTTTTTTACAAACTTGTTGATATTGCTGGTAGCTACAATTCTTTTAGACGCAAAATCAAAGTACACCCATATCAGGTATTTTTCGCCCACTACAACTGGTTCAGATTGTTCGCGGAAAGGTAAAAAGAGGTCTTTATCCAGGCCCCAATCTAAAAATGCGCCTACGCTGGTTTGCTGCTTTACAGTCAGGTAGGCAGCCTGGCCAACCGTCACTAATGGTTCCTGGGTGGTGGCGACAGGTCTGTCTTCTGAGTCCTTGTAAACAAAAACGGTAACCTCTTTACCCTCTTTCATTCCCGGGATGGCAAATTTTTTGGGTAGTAAAACCTCTTCAACGACGGGCGCAGCCTCTTCATCCTCAATAACGGGAGCTGCTGGTGCTTCTTTGCCGGGAAGCGGTTTTGCAACCACAACTGGCTTAGCTTCCGTTAAGTAAAAACCATTGTCCGACCTTCTTGCAACAAAAAGGGTATTATATTTTCCGAATTGTATCATGTGTGGCAAAGAAACGAAAGATTAGGGGAATAATCTGCTTAAAGCTCATGAACCATCAAATCCCTAGGTATTCAACAGATTTTGGACCGAGATTAAAGATAAGGTCGAGGATACTCAGATTGGGAAGAAAACCATGACGCTCTTCAAATACCTGCAAATAACGTGGCAGGCTCAACTCTTCAGCGTCAACGTTTTTGATGGTGCGAAGGTCAGTTGCATAAACCGGCGATTTTTGGTACTCGGTTGTGAATTCAAATTCCTTCTTCACCTTCAGGACAGATATTGTGGCAATCAACAATTCCAGATTAAAATCGAACAAGTACTGATACTGCTTTTCATAAAATTTCTGAAAAATGTGGGCGTAAAATTCGAAGTAAGGCGCGCTTCCGTAGGCTGATTTAATGCTGTGCCAGTGGTTATCCTGCCAGTTAGTTATGTAGGCTATTTGGGTTTCGGCGTATTTGCGGTGGTGATCCCTTCCTCCCTGCAACGGAATCGTAAGCATTTGCCTGCCATTAGACCCCGCTATTTCGCAGCGGTTGCGGCCTGTTGACTTTACAAAATTTTCGTGTTTTTCAATCAGGATGTTATCGTTTTGAACGTAACTTTTAAACCAGGCGATATTGGGTAAATAATGAAGGCTGAGCAGCGCGGTGGTCATTTTGCAATAATGAGCATTTCTTTAGCAAAACAATATATTAGCAGGGCATTAGTTAGAAACAATAATCCTCACCCAAGCCTTCTCCTTCGGAGAGGGCTTGGGTGAGGATTCATTGCAATTTGGATTTTGTTGGCCAGAAAATAAAATGAAGATGAAAAACCTGAAGTGGATTGTTATAATACCCGTGTTTTTAATCATATCGCAAGGCGCATTTGCCAGCAGAGAAACCCTGAGGCAGGGATGGGAGGCTTTTAACAGTAATAAAAGAAAAGAGGCCATAGCGCTTTTTCAAAAAGCTGCTGACGACGCTGATACCAAAGTTGATGCCAACCTGGCGCTTTGCCTGGTTTGGTGGAGCGAGGATAAAACTGCAGAAGGATTTAAGGCTTTTCAGAATTTCTTTGAT
>CAISWS010000040.1 GCA_903889265.1 uncultured Bacteroidota bacterium | reverse complement strand
GTATTTATCCCGCTTTATGTTTTCTTGTATTTTTTCACAGACTTTTCTGAATAATTCTCCATTGTTATAGTTGTCGGTTTTTAATGTAATCAATTCACCACTTTTCAGTTTTACTTCCACAACTTCAATTGGAATTGAGAACTGACCTCTCTTAAAACCATCAAACGCAATTGACAAAATGTCTTTATGTGAAATGTTCTTGTCATTAATCCGAAACTTCGTACTTGTTATAACAATTAGGGGTTTTGCTTCAGCAGCAGTTACTAAAGAGCCCTTTAGGAGCAGAGCAAAAAGTATCAGCATTATTATGCCAATAATGTTAAATGGCTGATCCCCTATTAGGATAAATAGAAAATAATAGCCCCCGAGCATAAAAGCAGCGAGGGAAAAAAACCGACCCAGTTACCAATTACTCTGGTAAGATTGAGTTCACTTTCGAAAATAATATCATCATTCATTTCCACAGATTGAAGTTGCAATTAAGTTGGACGAATGTAAAGAGTTTGTATTTACCCTTTACTCCACAACAATCTTCCCCAACTCAACGCCCCCAACGGTATTCGTAACCCTGCACAAATAAACCCCCTTAGCCCTATCCAAAAGATTGAATGAATAAATGCTGCCTGATGAAACCGCAGACAAAACACTTTGCCCCATCAAATTAAAAATCTCAACCCTGTCTCCCGCAGTCAGTCCGTTTACATAAAAAATGCCAGCAGATGGATTGGGGAATACGTGTATGTCTTCACCAGGATTATCTAAAGCCTTAATACCGGTTGTTGCCGCTATAGTATCCGTTTTGGCAATAAAAATATTCAGCTGCGAGTTGCTCAAAGTATCATTACCGAATATAATATCTGAACTCTGAAAGGTACCACTTAAATAAACGCTCCCTGCGCTGTGGCACAAAGCCAAACCTGTGTTATCACTTGTCCCCCCTGGCGCTAACGCAAATGTTGCACGCCCAAAAGTATCGTATTGCGCTAAAAATGTAACCTGGCTACCGGTAGGGTTAACCAGGTAATTGCTTCCAAAACCAATAGTATCGCTTTGAAAATACCCGGTAATATATGCTTTGCCCAATGCATCGCAGGCAATGCCATTCGGCTGGTCTACGTTGGTACCGCCGGTGCTTTGTGCCCACATTAAGGTGCCCGATGCATCGTATTTTGCCGTAAAAATATTTTGAAACCCGTTGCCCGCAAGTATCTCACTATCCAGTGCTACGGTATCGCTAAAGTATCCGGTAATGTAAACATTGCCCTGTGCATCAGCAGCAATGCCGCCGGGGCCATTACCGTAATTGCTGCCTGCATACTTTGCCCATTTTTTTATGCCCGATGAATCGTATTTTATGACAAATACATTATTACTGAATGGGCTGTTCATAGTGCTGTCTGCGTTACCAATGTAAATAGCATTGTTTAAAAAATATCCTGTAACAAAAACATCTCCGGATCCACCGGTACTAACCCCGGTAATTCCATCCAAAAATGCCGAACCAACAGCCCTTAGCCAAAGTGCGTCACCCGCCGGATTAAATTTTGCCACAAATCCATCATTGGCGGCCAAATGTTGTAGCGTTATGTTACCTAAAGTGAGGCTGTCGCCAATAAAACTGCCTGTAACATACACGTTGCCTGTCACATCGGTACTAATACCGGTGGCAATATCATTATTTATTCCACCCAGGTTTTTCGCCCAAATTAAATTGCCTGTGGTATCGTATTTCGCTAAAAAAATATTGCTGTTCTGCACTCCCGCATTGGGGTTAAGTAGCACCTGGTTACCGAACGTAATACTGTCGTTATAAAAAGTGCCCACCACAAAAACGTTACCATTTTCGTCAGCGCTTATCCCATTGGCATCGGCATATCCACGTGCGCTTTTGGCCCAAATTGGCTGTCCCTGCGCGTTATAGCGGGCAATAAACACATCCTGTATAGCGCCTGTGCTGTTTGGCAGAGTATCCGTATTAAACGAAAGGTTCCCCAAAAAATGCCCGGTTACATAAACGTTACTATTTGCATCTGCGCAAATCATCGCCACCGTACACTGTCCAACCGGCCCCGTAGCCCATTGCCAACCCGGAGTTTGTGCCTGCATATAAAAAACCGGCAAAATAAAGAACAAGCTGACTAGAGTGCCCAACCGGAAATGTGAAATACCACCCCCAACTTCTTTTTTCCGGCGAATCGGCGAAAAAAGAAGTATGTCCCCCGCTGCAGGGGGCGTTGGGGGAGGTGAGCCCTTGCGCGCATTAAATACCTGAAATATGAAAGAAAAAATTTTCCCAGCCCCGTTTTCCATCTAGTCCTTTACAATTTTTACAACCGTTGATACATTGTATTTGTCAGTAATTTTTAAAAAATAAGCGCCATCGCTTAATGTAGCAACGTCAATATAGTTCTCTGAACCAAAGCCAACATTTAAGCCTGTTTGATTGAATAACCTGTGCCCCCATACATCGGTTATACTATAACTAATTGTATTCTGGTCGTAACCCGCATATAATATCGTTAAAGTGTTGCTAACCGGGTTGGGGAAAACATTCACCCTCAGGTTAACCGGTATGTTACTGGTGTTAGGATTTGTTATAACCGGACAAGTGCTGTCTCCCCTGCAACCTGGTATTAAAAAACTAACGTTGCCATATGGGTAAACAGACTCGTTTCCTGCCGTATCCAACAGTTGCCTGATATGCAAGTACTGGTCGGTTAATGGATGCTGGGCCATAAAAATGCCTGTCAGTACCGGAAATTTTTCGTTAGCTTGTATGGTTATATTTTTTAAAGTAATCTTGCCTTCAGCCGTAAAAATTACACTCTTATTTTTACCATCAACCGATATATTACTCCCCTGGCTTCCGCCGGCCACCCATCGGTCGTACAAATCACCCAGTTGAACTTCAACCTTTGCGTAAGCCGACATATCACCCGAAAAGCTCGGGTGAAACTGTTTATCTGTTCCAATTTCAATGCTAAACTTCCGGTCAAAGTTTTCTGTATTGGCAAACAAAACCTGGTGCCACTGCACAGCCCCTCCTTCAGGGTTATTTACAACCAGGTTGCGGGCCGCAATTTTATTGTTGTTGATGATATTCAGTGCCGTGTTATTCCCTTCCGGTAAGCTCATTCCATAAGGGGCGCTGGGCGATGTTTCAATTCGCCCCAAAAGACTAATATCAACGGTGTTCACTGTCGCATCAAAATTAGCAGGATTAGGGGGACTCCATGGGGCGCTTAGTTCAACTTCGGTGCCCGGTGCTACAACCGGAATTGAAACCGGAGTTGCTGTTATCTGCCCTCCTGATGGCCAGGTTGCACCCGTGCTGGTATTTGTAAACTTAGCTGAGGTCCAGTCTGCAGGCCAGTTTTGTGCAGTGCCGGCTTTGGCCCAGTACAAGTCCAGTAATTCATTACCGGTGCTGGCCGCGCAGCCAACATTACGCACCCTTGTAGTGGCAAAGTTCGTTTCACCGGTGGCATAAACAGGGTTTTGGTTGGCTAAAATATGGTCATCCTGCAAACGGTTCACTATATCAGGGCTCAAACCGGTTTGCCAGTCATAGCCATCTACACCGGCTTGGATGTTAGGTTCATGCAGCATATCCATATACGAATCCCTGAACGTAAGCAGCGCGGTTTGTGCTGTATCTAAACCCAACTCTATTACTCTGGAAGCCTCTTTTGGCACCGGTGATGAATTATCATAAACTCCCAACCTGTATTGTACATAATTACCACTAACTACGGTTGGATTGGCAGCACCATAATCGCTCAGGGTTGAATTATTACCCGGCATAGGGTCCCACCGGTAAGTATAGGGTGGGGTGCCGTTCTCAATAACCGGATATAATACGGGTAAAACTCCATTTGAACTATGACCCGGCGCACATATCGCATTTAACTCTACACCGGCAATATATAGTGTTCGGGTGGCTGTATCGTTACAGTTAAAATAACTGGCGGCTATAACTGCCGCACCGGCATCAAGTGCACCAGCCCCCATTTTACCAACGTAATTGGCATTCACGTTAATTCCGCTTCCGGGTGGATATTCTATAAAATCAATATTACGCGCCTTGGTTTTTAATAAATACTCTGTTTGGTAAGGGCTAAGGCATGCATTGGCCGAAAGAATCAAACCAATGGTGCCGGCCACTATCGGGCTGGCAAATGAAGTGCCACAGGCTCCCCCGATATAGTGGGCAGAAGAATCGTTAGGGTCGTAATAGGTAGATACCACGTTGTATGCCGGTGCACAAATATCTACCCGGTCGTTGGCTTCATAATTCAGGGTACTAAACTGGCCGATAGAATAGCCCGGGCTTTCTTCATGACAATCTTTCCAAAGCCATGGTATACCCCCGGCCGGAAACGCAGATGAAAAATCTGCATAGGTTCCCACCGGGTTTTGACAAGCAACGGGCCCCACAGTAATGATGTGATCCAAAGACCCGGGATAAGCATAACTATACAAACTCGGGCAGTGGCCAAAACCACTTAAACCGTTGCCAGCTGCAAAGCAGATGCTGGTACCGTTTTCGTAAATCTCATCATAAACCAGTTCGTCGTAAATAAAGTTACCCGGGGTAAAGGTCTGGCTGCAATCAAATCCATAAAACCAGCTGTTGTTAATCACTCTTATCCCATTCTCCGACATTTGCAGGTTCACCCCATTACCACCCCGGTGGTCCAGCAGCAGTGTGCAGTTAAATCCGATAGCCGCAACCCCGATGCCATTATCAGTATGGGCAGCCGCACATCCTGCCACTGAAGTGCCATGAAACTGTGGAAAATTTGTTGCATCAACCCCGATTATTTTGCCAATCAGGTCAGGGTTTTTAACATCAAAACCACTGGGGTCGTTAATGCCGATTGTAATAGCAGGGTTGCCTTTGGTTACACCCCAGGCCGTGGTGGCATTAATATAGTTAAGCTGCGCGCTGCAATCTGCACCGGAGACACCCTGGTAATCGTTGGGGGTATAGCTACCCAAAGCTACTATGGGCGGTACCTGCTTTACGTATGCAAAATTCACGGGGTCTGTAGTATGTAAGGATAACATGGCCACTGCATTTGCAGTGTTGTTAGCACAGGTTATGGTATAAACATTTCGCAGGTATTGATAGTGTGATACAGGAAATTCCGCCGAAAAAGATTGAACGTTTACCTGCTGTAATACCTGTTGTGCAGAAGGGTTTGCTGACAAAAGAGCCTGCAACCTTGCCGAATCGCTTGTGTAAGACGACAATTTATAGCTGGCCGGAATACTCAGTTCGAAAGTTATATATGCGCTGGTATCCTGCTGAGCAATTACTGGGATGGAGAAAAGTATTTGAAGAATTAATAGGCCGCTAAATTTCATCCTGAATCTCACATATCTGCTTTTGTATTGCATATTAATGAAAAAAGCCTGTTCCCTGTCAATTTTTTAACTTAATGTTTTATTGTATGCAGGCCTAATTTATACTTTTACCACTCCAATCCCTTTATTCAATTAAAACCCCCAATATGTTCAATCAGATACTAATTACACTTTACCAGCGCAATCTTAATAAACTGAAAGAGGAGATAAGTGCTTATTCCGATGAGTCAAAAATATGGGTCATTGAGGATGGCATCAGCAACTCTGCCGGTAATCTTACCTTGCACCTGATTGGTAACCTCAATCATTTTATAGGAGCGGTTTTAGGTGAAACAGGTTACGTACGCGAACGGGATAAGGAATTTAGCCTGAAAAACATCCCGCGCAATCAAATGCTGCTTTCAATTGATACTACCATCGCTGTTATTCAGTTTACATTAAGCAAATTGACCGAAGCCGATATGGATAAACCTTATCCCGAACAATTGCCTGCATTTAAGGACGATAATTCTACCCGGTTTATGCTTACGCACTTATCGGTTCATTTAGCATATCACTTGGGGCAGATTAATTATCACCGGAGGCTAATTGGTAAATAGGCACATGAAAAAAGCAATCAGGATTATTTTTCGTACTGTCATCATCATTTTTGTGTTGATGAATGTAATTATTGCGTTTCACGGATATAAGTTCACCCATTTCGGAAACGAAGTAAAAAAAGCGGAGGGTGGTACTAAGCAACTTACTACCACTGATAAAATAAAAACCATTTTTTTCGGCGTTGAAAGTACCCGTCCCGGCGACCTTGTAATGCCTTCGCAGAAATACGAAACTGTATACCTGCAAAGCAATGTAAAGCTTGAATGCTGGAGTTTAAAGGCAGATAGTGCAAAAGGAACCGTAATTATTTTTCATGGTTACCGGGGCTCCAAATCTGACATGATAGACCGGTCCGACGAATTCTTAAAACTGGGGTATAACACCCTGCTGGTTGATTTTATGGGCTCCGGAGGCTCTGAGGGTAGCAGCACCACCATTGGTTACAAAGAAGCAGAAGAGGTGAAAACCTGCTACGATTATGTGGCTTCGAAAGGAGAGAAGAACATTTATTTATTCGGCACATCCATGGGTGCCGTGGCAATCATGAAAGCAGAAAACGATTACCGGCTAAAAGCTACCGGGCTAATACTTGAATGTCCGTTTGGCACTATGTATAAAACTGTTTCGGTAAGGATGAAGGCCATGGGTGTAAATCCGGTTCCTGTAGCTGGTATGATTATGTTTTGGGGTGGATTGGAAAGCGGCTTTTGGCCTTTCTCTCATAACCCCGAGGAATATGCCAAAGCCATTAAATTGCCAACGTTACTAATGTGGGGCGAGCAGGATAAAAGGGTAAGCCGCGCCGAAACAGATGCCATTTATGCAAACCTGCCAGGCCCTAAAACACTTAAAACCTTTCCGCTTTGCGGTCATCAGGATTACATTCCTCAATACCACGATTTATGGGTGAATGATGTCCACTTCTTTTTGCAAACCTCATCCGGCGCTATTGTAGACCGTATTGACTAGCCTGTATCAATAGCTTTTACAAAATACTGGACACCGCTATCGTAACTATTTGATAATCATTCTGGTCAAAAAGCAAGCCATTTAAAACTTGTAAACAAAGTTGTTTTTAACTACCACCCTGTATAAACTAAGCGCTAACTTTAAGTAACTAAAACCTAAGCTTATGTTTGAGTATGCTAAAATTAAAGCGGAACTGGAGCAGGTAAAATGCCCTGTTCACGCAAAGGCAGCTACGGTAGTATTTGCTGACGGGAAAATGATTTTTGAAAACGTTTGTTGCGAAGAGCACCGCAAAAACCTGGATGCTGCCTTACCTGACATGGATAAACTGAATGTAGCCGACCTTCTGGCAGAAATGTATTGACAGCGCCTGAAACCAGGTTAAAACTTTTTTTGCAAAATGCTAAGCATGGACGAATTATGTAAGCACTATAGTTCGTTGGGTAATTCTTTGTCCATCATTTTTTAAGCGAAGCGAGGAAAAATGACGGCTGTCCCCCGCTGGTGGGCAATGCCATTAAGTTAAGGGAATTCTGACCACGGAGTGGTCACAGCTTTGTAGCAATAATAAATAGAAATATATACGACCCCAGAGTGGGTCGAACCTTGGCCATGCTTAACTTAACGACATTGGGCGGCGGGGGTGTAGGTGGGTAGTGAGTATCAAAGATTAACGAGTAACTTAGCTATGAAAACTTAATCCTGGTAAAAAGTTTGCTGCTTTCTTAACGGATTGAAAGTTCTTTAACTACAATAAAAACGGCGGTGGCCAGTATAAACCACCCGAAAGCCTTTTTTAACTTGTTGTTATGGATATAATAGGCCAGGTAATGCCCTATAAAAACGCCTGTAATGGAGAAGAATAAAAAGGTAAAGAAAAACGGCCAGTCAATCTGAACATGCGAGCGCATATCACCCAAAAAACCTATAAACGAATTAACAGCAACCAGTAACAAAGAAGTGCCAATAGCTTTTTTGGTATCTACATTGGCAAAGTAAATTAATGCCGGCACCATTAAAAACCCCCCACCTGCCCCAACCAAACCCATAAAGCCACCAATTAAAACAGCAAAAAATGCCAGTTGAAAATGATTGACCGGACGTCTTTCTTCACCTTCTGAATTATTTGAGTTTATCATTTTATAAGCGGCCAAAACCATAACAATAACCAGTGCAATCAATATAAACAGGTTCTTATCTATGGCATACCCATTAAACGTAAAAATAACTTTCGGCAGATTGGGCATTACCCATCTGCGGACTACATAAACCGAAATAACAGATGGAATGCCATAGTATAATGCCGCATTATAATCTACCAGTTTTTTTCGTATATTCTGGTAAGCGCCCGAAATGGCCGTAAGGCCAATAAGTGAAAGGGAGTAACTGGTTGCCAGTGCGGGTTCAATATGAAACAAGTATACCAGTACCGGTATGGATAGCAAAGCCCCGCCTCCACCTAACATGCCTAAAACAAGGCCGGTGCCAACTGCTCCTAAATACCCCAATATGTGTAAAATATCCAAGCGCTTAAAATTTGCAAATGTGGTTAATCGGCGGCAAGCTAAAAAAATACATTTATCTTTAAGTATTAGATTTTACAACCCTGCTAAACCTTTAATTATTACTTTCGCAACATAAAATTTGAGACATGAAGGCACATATAAAGTATTTTGCAGCAGCTATGGTCCTGTTAACTTTTGCAACCTCATTTGTAACTACACCGGCTAAAAAGAAAACAGAGGTAGTAAATATTCTCACATCCGCCGTTTGCGAATCATGTAAGGCCAGAATTGAAAAAGCGTTAAAATCCACCGATGGCGTTGTGGAAGCAAACCTGAACCTGGATAACAAAAAGATAAAGGTGAAATTCAATCCCGATAAGATTTCGGCGGAGCAGATAAGAACAGTTATTTCAAATACCGGCTACGATGCAGATAACGTAAAACATGCCGAGACTGCTTTTAATAACCTGCCACATTGCTGCCAGAAGGCAGGCGGTGCTTGTGAGCATAAAGAATAGTACTTAGTGGTTTAGTATTAAGTATTTAGACTTTGCTCCCAATAATACTATTACCCCCTGGCAGTTATCTAAATACTAAATACTTGATACTAAATACCTTACTAAGGCAGATAAATCTTCAACGCTCCGTAATCCACTATCATCTTATACTTCAGCATCAGGTCCGAACCCAGTATGCCATTTATTTTAGGCTTACCTGCCTGCTTGTAAACCATGTTTACGTGGCCCAGGTCTATAACAGCAATGTTATACTTTTTAACTACATGGTGGCCAAGTTCTACCTCCTTAACAATCCCAAAATAAGATTCAGAAACAGAACTATGCAACCCTGTGGTTTCCTGTTTTACGGTTTTAAGGAATTGCTTGCCTGTTTTATCTTCAAAATACTTTTTATCCAGCACAGATTTGCTGGCACCGGTATCAATTAAAAAGCGGCACCTTGCGCCATTCACTTTTAAATTTATAAAAAGGTGAAACCCGCCTTTGTCAAACTCACCCAGGATTATTTTTACCGAACTTCCTTTTTTCTTCATACAACGAAAATAAAAAAGTCTCCGACGTGTCGGAGACTTTTTATATACATGTCAATTAATAAAACCAGATTCCCGTTAAAACTACAGAACGCTGTTCATGCTTCTTACAGCCTCGGCGCTCTTATTGAAAAGTTCCTGTTCTTCAGCGCTGAGTTTGTAATCAACTATCTTCTCCCACCCGGTTTTGCCTAATACTACTGGCACGCCCAGGCAAATATCTTTCTGGCCATATTCGCCTTCCAGCAATACGCAGCAAGGGAAAACCTTCTTTTCATCACGCACAATGCTTTCAACCAAAGCTGCAACAGCCGCACCCGGTGCATACCAGGCCGATGTGCCAATAAGTTTGGTTAAAGTAGCACCACCCACCATAGTATCGGCAGAAACTTTGCTTAATTCTTCCGCACTTAAAAGGTTACTAACCAGGTTTCCGTTAAGGGTTGCTTTGCCGGTAAGTGGTATCATGGTAGTATCACCGTGTCCGCCTATTACAACCGCATGAAGATCTGAAGGCGAGCAATGTAAGGCCTGGCTCAAATAGAATTTAAAACGCGAGCTATCCAAAATTCCACCCATACCAATAATACGATGCTTAGGCAGGCCGCTGCTCTTTAACGCAAGGTAAGTCATGGTGTCCATCGGATTACTTACAATAACAATAATAGCATTTGGCGAATGCTTCAATATGTTTTCGGTAACGCCTTTAACTATATTCGCATTGGTGCCTATCAATTCTTCACGGGTCATACCAGGTTTGCGTGGTATGCCTGAAGTAATAACCACTACATCGCTGCCGGCAGTTTTAGCGTAGTCGTTGGTAACACCAGTCAGTTTTGTGTCAAAACCGCACAAAGCCGCTGTCTGGCTCATGTCTATCGCCTTACCTTCAGCTAAACCTTCTTTAATATCCAAAAGCACAAGTTCGTGGGCAAGTTCCCTTCTCGCAATATTGTCGGCTACTGTGGCACCTACTGCACCTGCGCCTACTACTGTAATTTTCATAATAAAATTGTTTAGGTTTTTAAAAAGCGCTGCAAACATAGCCCAAAATGAAAAATATGCAAATGATATTCATTAGCTTATTGGCAACAATTAACGCAGGGATAGCCTGAAAATGCCAGATTTGAATACCGGTACCACAAACCCTATATTTGAACCAAACCTCCTTTATTCCATGCTTTCCAGGAAAAAATTTCTCAAACATTCTGCCATTGCAACGGCAAGCCTCTCGTTATTAGAGTTTATCCAACCCGTCAGTGCGGCTGCATTGGCAAAACACCTGGAAAGGGTTGCTCCGATGAGCCCGGAAGAGGCCGCCAAAGACGAAGATTTCTGGAACTGGATTCGCGGACAATACACTGTATCAACCGAAATAATTGATCTGAACAATGGAGGCGTAAGCCCGCAACCCAAACCTGTTCAGGATGCCCACATCCGTTACTATCAAATGTGTAACGAAGGCCCTTCATATTACATGTGGAGGGTTTTAGACCAGGGCCGCGAGCCGCTGCGCGAAAAACTGGCAAAACTTGCCGGATGTTTGCCTGAGGAAATTGCCATTAACCGTAATACCACAGAGGGCTTAAACACTATCATTTTCGGCCTGAACCTCAAAGCAGGAGATGAGGTAGTTTTAACAAAATACGACTACCCCAACATGACCAACGCCTGGAAACAACGCGAAAAGCGCGATGGCATTAAACTAAACTGGGTAGACCTTGAAATGCCTGCGGAAAGCGATGAGCTCATTTTAAAGCAATTTGAAAAAGCTATTACCCCTAAAACCAAAATTGTGCATATAACGCACATGATGAACTGGACCGGCCAGATTCTCCCCGCCCGCAAAATTGCCGACATGGCGCACAAAAAAGGCTGCGAGGTAATTGTAGATGGCTCTCATTCCTTTGTGCATATTGATTATAAGCTAACCGACCTTGATTGCGATTACTATGCCACTTCCCTGCATAAATGGCTCTGCGCCCCGTTTGGCACCGGCTTTATGTTTATTAAAAAGGAAAAAATAGATAGGGTTTGGGCCCTGCTTTCCGCCCCGGTGCCGGATGCGGGCAACATTGGTAAATTTGAGAGCCTCGGCACCCGCTCCTTCGCCGCCGAAATGGCCATTGGTAATGCCATCGACTTTCATTATTTAATTGGCAGCAAACGAAAAGAAGAGCGCCTGCGGTTTTTAAAAAATTACTGGTGCCAAAAGATTGCAAAAAATCCGAAGATTAAATTTTACACCTCGCTAAAATCTGAGTTCAGCTGCGCCATAGCCACATTTAACATTGAAGGCTGGGACGCCAATGACCTGAGTGGTGAACTTTTTGATAAATGGAAAATACATACTACTACAGCTATACATGAAGGGGTAAACGGCGTGCGTGTTACACCGCATGTGTATACTAACCTGCAGGATTTGGATAGGTTGGTGGGGTGTATTGAACAACTAATTGCGCAAGGGCCACCGGTGAAGAAGAAGGAGTGATTTTTGCGTTACAGAGATTTGACAACTTTTTAAAAGTTGTCAAATCTGATGAGCGACTTCAACTGCACCCTCAAAACCTCCCCCGTATTCGCCCCCACCTTAAACCGCTCATCCATCCTATGCCCAGCCACCCAAACAATTTTTTGGTTTGATTCAATTACCCAAATGGTTTCCTTTTCATTAATAGCAATCTTCTGATCGGTAAAGAATTTCTTTAGCTTTTTCTTTTTCATCTTCATACCAAAAGGGTAGAAGTAATCGCCTTGTTTCCAATGGCGCACTATCAGCGGAAATTCAAGTTTGGCAACATCAATAAAGGCAAGGTTTTTATCGGCTGTAATTTTCAGGTCTACGCGTTTTACCACTGATAATTTTAATTGTCCATTGGGCAGTTCCAATTCCGTATCACCTTGTTGAATAAGCCGCCTAGTAAAATCTTTTTGCGATAGCTGCGTAAGAATAAAAAATCTCCGGTCCTTGATAATACGCGCAGTATCAGTAAGAAACTGTTTGCCTGAAGTATTATCCATAGTGGCCAGCATATCATCAACCTGCTCTGCATTAAATCCATACTCCTTTAAATATTCATACAGGATAGTAGATGCGTTTTTGGTTTTCTTCACTTTCGCAATGGGGATGTATACATCATCCTTACGTGGCAAAAACAAGCCTTTTACAGGTTTCTCTGCCTGTTTTTCGTACAAGGCCTCCAGTTCGGTAAAAAGCTCAATCTTATCGCCAAAAGTTTTTTCAAGCGAAGGGTTAATCTCCTTCATAAAAGGGATAATCAAGTGCCGTATTTTATTGCGGGTATATTTATCATCGGCATTACTGCTGTCTTCCCTGAAATCTATTTCATTTCCTTTTTGATAAGCTGCAATTTCTTCACGACTTGCAAATAGCAGTGGCCTGATAATATGCCCTTGCCTTAAAGGAATTCCCCTTAAACCCCTGATACCCGTTCCCTTAATCAGGTTGTAAATAATGGTTTCAATATTATCATTCAGATGGTGTGCAGTAGCTATAAGGTCCAACCCCTTTTCTTTTCGCAATTCTTCAAACCAGGCATAACGAAGCTCCCGTGCCGCCAGTTGGATGGATAAATTTTTTTGCTCAGCGTATTCCTTGGTAGCAAACGATTTTATAAAAACCTCCAACTTATATTTTTTTGCCAGCGACTTTACCAGTAGCTCATCCCCATCACTCTCCTTCCCCCTTAAATTAAAATTGCAATGGGCTATAGCAAACGGAAAACCTGCTCGATAGAACAAATCACACATCACCATCGAATCCATTCCCCCGCTTACAGTAAGCAGGCATTTCTTTTTCCGGTTAGCCAGGTGCTTATCGTGGTTAAACTCCGTAAATTTTTGCAGCAGGTCCTTGGGCTTATTCATCTTCAAGCAATATTAAAGCTTCGTTTAGTTCTCCGGCTGTTTTTAAATCGTTGGCGGCTTTGGCGGCCAGGACACCTTTCTCGTAAATTTCTATAGCTTGCTTTATTTCATTGTTGCGCTCGTATAGCTTTCCCAATTGGTAGTAAGTGGGCACATACTCCGGAAACTTTTTAAGTACTATTTCAAAATAGCTCAGTGCTGACACATCTTCACTCATGCCAACATATTCCTGGGCAATGGCAAATTTTACAAAAGCATCATCCGGCTTTTGTTTTTCCATCTCTTTTAGTTTCTCTAACCTCGTGTTCATATAACGTGTTGTGTCTTAGATTCACAGTGTCCCCCAAACACTAATTTTTACCAAACAAAGGTCGAACAAAACAATGTGCATATAATTGCAGTTTATAGGGCACAACCTCTGTTATTTTGTTTTGATAATACTCAAATATCCATATTTTCGCACCGCAATTTTAAAACTTATAAAATGAAGATACTCGTTCCAATAGCAAAAGTGCCCGACACTACCTCCAAGATTGCCTTTATTGACAACAATACCAAGTTCAATCCGGATGGCGTTACTTTTATTATGAACCCTACCGATGAGTGGTATGCACTTGTGCGTGCTATTGAGTTGAAGGAAAAGCAAGGCGGCGAAGTGGTTGTTATCCATGTAGGCCTGGCTGACTCTGACCCTATTATCCGTAAGGCACTTGCCTTAGGTGCCGACAGGGCTATCCGCGTTGATGCCGACCCTACAGATGCTTATTTTGTAGCTACACAAATTGCTGCGCAAGCTAAGGAAGGCGCTTTCGACCTGATTATTACCGGAAAAGAAACCATTGATTATAACTCGTTTGAATTGGGCGGTATGATAGCCGAACTGTTAGATTGGCCTGCTGTTGCCCTGGTATCAAAACTGGAAATTGAGAATGGAGTTGCCACCCTTAAACGTGAAGTAGAAGGTGGAACTGAAACTGTAGAAGTTAAATTGCCAATGCTTGTAGGTGCCGAAAAAGACCTGGCCATAGCACGTATCCCTAACATGAAGGGCATTATGTCAGCTAAATCCAAGCCTGTGGCCGTAGTTGCTGCAACCGGCGATACAAAACTTACTGTTATTGCCAATTATGCCCTGCCTGATAAAGCAAAACAAATCAAGTACATATCGCCTGATAATGTGGGCGAACTTGTAAGGTTGCTGCACGAAGAAGCAAAGGTTATTTAATCATATCGGCAAACGGAAATTCTATTCAAAAATCATAATTCAAAAATCATAAATAACATGGCAGTTCTAAGTTTTGTTGAAATAGCAGATGGTAAAATAAAGAAGGCTTCGGTTGAAGCTGCTTACTATGGCTCTAAAGTAGCTGAAGGCCTGGGTACCGATTCGGTAGCCGTTGTTTTTGGCACTGCTGATGCCGCCACCCTTGCTGCCCTTGGCGAAGTAGGTGTTAAAAAAGTTTTACATGCCAACGACGCACGCTTCAATAATTTTGATTCTAAATTATACACTAAACTGCTTGCTGAAGCTGCAACAGCTTCAGGCGCAACAATAGTGGTTGCTTCATTTAACCACAATGGTAAATTACTGGCCCCGCGTTTAAGCGTTAGGCTTAAAGCAGGTTACGTGCCAGGTGCGGTTGAATTGCCGGTGTTTACGGGTAACGAGGCTGTTGTTAAAAAGAATGTTTATTCGGGTAAAGCCTCAGCCCACTATAAGGTTGCTACCGATGTTAAAATAATTTCGGTTAACCCTAACTCGCTTTCACCGGTAAAAACTGCCGGTGCTACTGCTGCAGTTGAAGCTTTTGCTCCTTCGGTTGCCGATAGTGATTTCACTACCGTGGTAAAATCTGTGGATAAAATTACCGGAACTATTCCATTGACCGAGGCTGAACTGGTAGTATCTGCAGGCCGTGGCTTAAAAGGCCCTGAAAACTGGGGCATGATTGAAGAATTAGCTAAAGAAATGGGTGCTGCTACAGCATGTTCTCGTCCGGTATCTGATGTTGACTGGCGCCCTCACCACGAGCACGTAGGCCAAACAGGTCTTACCATTCGTCCTAATCTTTATATCGCGGTAGGTATTTCAGGCGCTATTCAGCACTTGGCTGGTGTAAACGGTTCAAAGGTTATTGTTGTTATAAATACCGACCCTGAAGCCCCATTCTTTAAAGCTGCCGATTATGGTATTGTTGGCGATGCTTTTCAGGTGGTGCCTCAATTAATTCAGGAGTATAAAAAATTCAAGGCAGCTCATTAATAAGTTGTTTTCCCCTCTGTAAACCTTTCGGGTTAAAGCTTTGTTACTAAAGCTTATTTAACCCGGAAGGTTTTTTATTAAAAAATCCCGGAAAATCCTTTTACATTTCGCACAGGTTGAATTATCTTGTTAATGATGAGAAAGATTGAATTAGAGATTATTGCGCTTTCACATAGTGTTACCCAGTCTCATTCATTTGCGGTAGTGCTAGGCGAAGTTGGCGGTTCACGCAGGTTGCCCATTGTTATCGGCGGCTTTGAAGCACAGGCTATAGCCGTTGCTTTAGATAACATGAAACCCTCGCGCCCTCTTACGCACGACCTGATGAAAACCCTGTGTGATACCTTCGAAATTCAACTGGAATACATCTATATCTCCAAATTGCTGGATGGGGTTTTTTATTCAAACCTGGTTTGCAAAAAAGGCGATGACCTGTTTGAGGTAGATAGCCGGACATCTGATGCCCTGGCTTTAGCCGTTAGATTTGATTGCCCGATTTATGTTGAAGAATCAATCATTCTCGAAGCCGGAGTAGAAGCCGATCCGAATGAGGAAAACGTAATCTCCAATTCCGAAGAAAAGCAAATAGCTGAATTGACCAGTGTCCCAGGTGCTTCTTCCAATTACAGCGAAATGTCAGTTGCCGACCTGCAGGTCCAACTTAAATCGGCACTGGATAACGAAGATTACGAACTCGCCGCCCGCATCCGGGATGAGCTGAATAAGAGGAAATCTAATTCCTAAGTCCCGCCTTTGCGTTATGCCAAACAACTTAATAAGTTTATGTTTGGCAAAATTAATTTTAACAATACATGGAGCGTTTTACAGGCTTGATAGGTGTGGTGCTTTTGCTGGGTATTGCTGTGGCAATGTCAAATAACCGCAAGGCAATTAATTTACGTTTGGTATTTAGCGGTCTTGCATTACAATTGGGCCTTGCCTTGTTTGTTTTAAAGACCCCGGTGGGCCAAGGCATATTTGCCTGGATAGGGGCCAAGATTGAACGCCTGTTGGAAATGGCCGACAAAGGCGGCGAATTCGTTTTCGGCGGCTTAATACATCCTGAATTGTTGCACCCCATTTTTGGCGATGCGCATAGTTTTTTGTTCATGTTTAAGATTATGCCCACTATCATTTTTGTATCAGTATTGGTAAGCATTGCTTATCACATTGGATTGATGCAGCTAATTGTATCTTTCTTTGCCCGCATAGTTCACTTCTTAATGCAGGTAAGCGGTAGCGAAGCGCTTTCAAATGTGGCCTCAACCTTTGTGGGCCAGGTTGAAGCGCAGATAATGATACGCCCTTACATTTCTACCATGACGATGAGCGAATTGCTGGCCTCAATGAGTGGCAGTATGGCTACAATCGCTGGGGGGGTAATGGCTGTATATATAGCCATGGGTGTGCCAGCATCGTATTTATTGGCAGCCAGTATTATGGCAGCACCAGCATCGCTGGTAATTGCAAAAATTGTTTGGCCTGAAACTGAAGAATCGGCAACAAAGGGCTCAGTAAAACTGGAGATAAAAAAGGTGCACGCTAATCTGCTGGATGCCATCTCTCACGGCGCTTCCGATGGCCTTAAAATATCCTTGAATGTAATTGCCATGCTGATTGGGTTTATAGCGCTTATTGCCCTCCTAAACGCAATCCTGATTAAAATAGGAGTGTTACTTGCTATGACTGGCATGAATCTGGACTTTATCGGCATCAACCTTTCAAATTTTACTATTGATTCAATCTTTGGTGCCATATTCTCTGTTTTTGCATGGGCCATGGGTGTTCCGCACAGCGAAATACACCAGGTAGGTTCTTTGCTCGGCACCAAACTTGTAATTAATGAGTTCGTTGCCTACAGCCAGCTAACGCCTATGATTGCTGCTCATACCTTATCTCCTAAATCCATTCTTATAGCCACCTTTGCCCTTTGCGGCTTCGCTAATTTTAGTTCGATAGCTATACAAGTAGGAGGTATTGGTGAGCTGGCACCCGATAGAAGAAAAGACCTTGCCAAACTTGGTTTTAAGGCGTTAATGTGTGGTACGCTTGCGTCTTATCTTTCCGCAACCATTGCAGGGATTTTGTCGTAAATCGATTTAAGAAGGGAGATATTTATTTAGTACCATAATTAGGAAGCGGTTTAAGCCGCATGTTTATCTCTGCCCTTTTGAGATTTCGGCAAGCCTATATTTTTGAGCATTTCGTTTGCTTTAGCCACTTTTTTAGGAAATAGAACAACCTCCTCGTATTTATTTAACGATTTGTCAACCGCTATTGTCGGCACCTTCTTTTTATTTAAGTCGGATATCTTCATGATATAAATTTAAGTATTTCTTCGCTTTACTAAAAATGCATCGTAATCTATATTGTTTCTGAAGTTTTCCCACTCATCATTTAATTGCCCATATATTTCAAAGTCTTCACTGGCTTCTTCCCAAAACTTGCTAATCCCCATTCGGTATAATCGTGTCCTGGATTTTGTGCTCCCACAGGCATACACCCATACTTCGGGATTTTTGGCAGTGAAGGCATAAACACCTCTTACCACCGTAATTAAAACCTTCTCGCTGCCGCCATTATTTGAAATGGCGGTGTTGTCAAGATATCCTGTCTCCTCATTTTTATCGCCAAATGCCAGATTAAATACACCTTTATAATTGGTAGTGCTGAACTGTATGAGTTTAGGAATTTTTCCTTTCGGCCCCTCGCTAATAAATTCAAAGGTGCTAAAATTATCGGATGATTTTAATTCATATGTAGGTCGTTTCATGCTGATTGTTGGAAGCGAATTTAAGCTCTTTGGTGTTCCTTAATTTTCGGATAAGGTACAAAACTTCTATTTTCCATCATAAGTAATCCTGTAAACTGCATTCCCAAAATCATCAGAAACTAACACAGAACCATCTTTTAACTGCAGCAAATCAACCGGCCTTCCCCAGGGTATTACCCCTTGCAGCCATCCTTCGGCAAAACGTGTGTAGCTGGTGGTTCCGTCTTTATTAAAACGCACCAGGCTTATTCTGTAACCAATCGGAATGGTTCTGTTCCACGAGCCATGTTCGGCAATCAAAATCTGGTTTTTGTACTCAGCAGGAAACATTTTACCCGTGTAAAATTTCATACCCAGCGAAGCAACATGCGCATCCAGCTTAACTACCGGCGGAGTAAAATCTGAGCATGGATGCCGGTTCCCGTATTCAGGGTCTTTGATATACCCGCCTTGGCAGTAAGGATAACCAAAATTCATCCCGGCCTTAGGTGCATGGTTTAATTTATCAGGGGGAATATTATCGCCCATCATGTCGCGCCCATTATCTGTAAACCAAAGCTCCTTAGTAGCTGGGTCCCAGTCAAAACCAACACTGTTCCTAACGCCGTGTGCAAATAATTCAAAACCTGTTCCGTCTTCATTTATACGGCAGATAGATGCATACCTTGGATCAATTTCTGCCGAGTCGCAATTATTACACGGTGCCCCAACAGGTATATACAGCTTACCGTCGGGGCCAAATGCAATATATTTCCATCCGTGATGTTCAGCATGTGGAAGCTTGTCAAAAACCAATACAGGTTTTGGTGGGTTGGCAAGGTGGTCTTCTATATGGTCTAGTCTCCAGATGTGGTCAACCTGTGCAATGTATAACGACCCTTTATGGAAGGCAACGCCATTTGGTGTTTTAAACCCCTGCGCAACTATGTAAACTTTATCTGCCTTGCCATCCCCGTTTGTATCCACTAGTGCATAAACTTTATCATTCTGACGGGTGCTTACAAATACCGTCCCTCTATCGCCAAGGGCCAATGAACGGGCATTTTCAATATGGTCGGCAAATATGCTGATGTGGAACCCCGGCGGTAGTTTTATCTTATCCAGGTGCAGTTCTCTATCCTTCTTACCGGAAGACATAGAGCAGGAAACCAATAAAAATACAGTGGCTATAATAAGGAAAGTGAGGGGCTTTCTGATTTTCATTACAAGTATTTTAGTTAAAGTTAATCAGTCTTAATCATTAAAATCATAAGTAACCTGCCTGCCGGTCAGTCAAGTAAGCTTGCTCTTGGTCCTGCATTTACTTAAAGCCAATCTGCTTCGAATCCGCCTCTGCAACCTTGTTATAAAAGTCTCTGAACTGTGCGTACTCTGCAGGGGGGAGTGCATCCTTTTTAAACCTCATTTCCCTAACCACTTTCAGCTTGCCCGGTGTGGATGTATAAGTCAAAGTGTAATCAGCGGCGCTACAACTTAAATTAACCGATTTAGGTTGCTCTGCCAGAACTTTGCCTTTAGGAATATCAATGTCCATAGTTTCAGTTGATACTTCTGCCGCGTTATAAGCCCATATCAGGAAAGGGTATTTTCTTGTATCCAGCGAAAGAAAATCCAGTGAACGGACCCCTTCACTCCAGGGTATGCGGAATATTTTTATGCCCACAACTTCAGTTAAATGGTTTTTAATAACGAATGAATAATCATATTCTGATGTATCAGTTAATGTTTTCAGATCGCTCAAATGAAGGCTTAATAATTTGGTGGGTGTAATAAAATCAGCAGCCAGTGCCTGGCTAATCATTTTCTCCTGCTTCTCTTTGCCCTGGTTATCATAGTCGCTGCGCATCTGAGCCGCGAACATGCCGGTTTTAATATTCTTACGGTTTATGACAACGTCATTGCTGTCGAATTTCAAAGCAGACTCGCGGATAATACTGTTCAAGCACCGGTCATCTGAATTGAATTTGCTCAATTGCGTTGCAGCACTATCTCCATCGCGCGGAATAAAAAGAACATTCGAATTTAAATCAATGGTTGGAATAACGCCGAATGAAAGTTTTTGGTCAGTAAGTTCAACATAATATTTTTTGCCACCTGCTTGCAATTGCGCTACACAATGGTCAAAATCTATGCTGGGCAGGTTTAAATGTTGCTGCCCGTTATCACGGGTATCTACCAATATCAGGTTGGCCTTTAACCCGGCCTCCTTGCACATGGCAACAAACAGCGTTGATACATCTTTACAATCGCCCAGCTTTGTACTTAAAGTTCTGGAAGCCTTTTGCGGAATGATAGGTCCGTGCATAAAAGGTACGTTGCTGTAACTAACGTTTTCTTCTATAAACTGGTAAATGATTTTCGCTTTTTCAAGGTCGCTTAATCCTTTTTTACCGGATAAAAGCGAGGCTACAGTTTCTTTAATTTCAAAATCAGTTTTAGCCAGGTTGCTTGATAAATCCGAATACCAGTTGCTCACATATTTCCAGTCAGGAATGGTTGAAATATCCAGTATACTGCCAACATCCGATATCGGCGGCATATAAGGTTCTGGCCTTATGCCCGGTTGGTTTTTAGCCTCCCAAACGTACATTTTCATGTCTTCAACATTACTTACCACCGGTTTAATATCGCTGTGTAATACCTGGCTTTGAAATTGTTCTCTTGCCGGTAGCAGTAAGCTATAACGGGCAAGTTTTACGGGATAGTCAACATTAAAATTAAACTGCTCCCAAAATTGCCGGGCAAGTTTACCGGTATTATAATCCTCCAACCGGTACGAAACATGTACGGCATCGCCTGATTCAAGGTTGGTAAATACCAGCACATCTTCATTTTTTTCAGCCTGCACCTTGTTGCCGTCTTTTTTTAATACTTCAGCTTTGTCAATAATCAAACGCTGCCGAAAACGGTTATAAGCAATGGCATATTCTTTCCAGGTATCAATACCATTTTGGTTAAATACTTTTACCAGCATTTCCGATTTTTCTTCTGCCGCACCTTCCGGATAAACAACCTTCTGCATTTCGTTCAGCAAAACAATGCTGTTGTCTTCGGGGTAATCCTCTGCTTTTGGTGCATTCTTATAAAGCTCATAAGCATCCGTCTTCTGAAAATTTTCGAACAGGTCTTTCTTGCCTTCCAGCTTTCGCAATTGTTTACGGGCCTCGTAATTGGTAGGCGTGTAGTAGATGGCTTTTTTAAAGGCATCCTTTGCTTCCGCTGGTTTGTTCATGGCCTGGTAAATGCTGCCCACCTTATTCCAGTAGCTGCCTGCGTAAGGGGCAAACTCCAGTGTTTTCTTAGCCCATTTCAACGCGTTCTCATAATCCTGAGATGCAAAATAAATATCGCTGAGGTCAGAATAATAACCAATGGAATAAGGATAATTGGCAATGCGCTGGTTATAAATATCCAGCGCCTCTTTTTTACTCCCTAAATCGAAATAGTTGGTGGCAAGCGTGGTCATTACCTTGTCGCTGTAATCCCGTTTTAAAAAATCCTTTAGTATCACATCGGCCTTGGCTAAATCTTTGCTGCTGTTACGCTCAATAGTATAGGCAAGGTTCATTAACTCAAAATTGTCAGGATATTTTTCATACAGGGCCTTCGATGCCGTTACTATTTCATCGTATTTATTTCGGCTGGCAGATATATTCAGGGCGAGCAGATCGGTGTATTCATCAGCACCGTATATCCCTTTATATTTTTCCATTAGCCGCTCTTCCTCATCGTAATTTTCTTTCTGGCGTGCTTCTTCAATAAAACCTTTCAGTGCATAAACACTTTCCGGGTCATTGCTTTTAATTTTTTCGTATTCTTTGGTTACATCGGTAACATCATTGTCCCGTAAATAAGCTTCAATCAGCCGGGTGCCTACAAAAGTATTGTCCGGTGCCAGTTGCTGCGCTTTTTTCAGGGCTTTACGGGCCTCATATACTTTATCGTTACGCAGGTAAACATCAGATAGGAGCAAATGATTAACCAGGTTTTCCGGCTCAGCTTTTATTTTGCCCTCAAAAAAATCCTCCGCAAATAAAGTCAGTGTATTTACCGTATAATCTTCCGCAGGTTTGTATAGCTGAAAGTCAGGTGACGATGTAAGTCCTTTTATGGGCCGACCTTCTTTATCGGTAACGCGAATCATAAAATTAGCCCTGCCGCTTTCGCTTTCTCCTATCTGCACCACAATGCGGTTATATCCTTTAGCCAGTTTTACATTATTGGTGTAAATATCCAGGTCGCAGTTTCTCTCTTCGCTAACATTGGTTACCAGCTTATCATTCACCCATATTTTTAACGAGCCCGAATTGCCCGATTTAAAATAAACCTCTTGCTCAACATCGCTCTTCAAATAAGTCTGGGCATACATAATGGAGTTATGGATATCCATGTAAAAATCAAAATCAAACCACCGGTCGCTTCTTTCAAAAGGTGGGGTAAACCAGCTTATATCAGCATCCACTTTATTGGTGAACGCAGCATCCGGCTCTGGGTTGGCAATTACCCTGAAATCTTTATTAAAACCACTACCTGATGTATTATCAAAAGTGCCAAGCACTGCCCAATTACTGATGGCGCCAATTTTATCATACTCTGCATTAGCAGCTTTAAAATCTCCGATTGATTCATAATGCTTTCCAATCATGGCATGCGCCATCGCTTGTATAGTTCCGTTGGCCTTAGGGTCTATAACCAGCTTCTTCAAAAGCTCCAGTCGCTCGTCTTTCTTTTTTTCATCGCCGTTAAAAACTACCGGGGCATTCCAAAGTGCATACAGGTATGGATATGGATTAG
>CAISWS010000039.1 GCA_903889265.1 uncultured Bacteroidota bacterium | reverse complement strand
CCTTTCAAAACACCCTGCCGCACTTAGCTTAAAAAAACGCACCCGGGCCTGTGAAAATAAAAAGCTGTAAAAAGCTACCAGTTTTAAAGTAATCTCCATTAATTCATATCCTGATTAAAAACAGTTTGAATTAATTTAACCAGCCATAAGATGAGCAAAACCACCACCATAACCAACTGCACCAATTGCAACGGCGACCTTACTTTTAATCCAGCTGCGCAAACGCTTGATTGCCTTTTTTGTAAAAGCACCTTTACGCTAAAAGGCGAATTGATAAATGCCGAGGCAGTTATTAATGAAGCCGCGCACTTAATTATCCCCTTTACTTTTAATAAAGAGGTTTTTGAAAAATCAGCCATTGAATGGGTATCGCAGGGTGAATATACCCCCGCCGATATACTGGATAGCCTGCATAACAATGCTGCCAGGGGAGTTTATATACCCGTTTATCTGTGGCAGATTTCTTACATTATTACTTCGCCTGCCGGTAATAAAACCGGTGGTACTATGGCCGTAAATCTGGCCGAAGGGCAAAAGCCCTGGCCCGGCCTGTTAGAACTGGCTAACTCCATTGTTACCTCTAAAGGGCATTTAAAACCATTCGACAAAGTTTATACCCTGGGCTTTGAGATAATAGAAGATGAAATTGCGGATGTGGAGGATTTTAATTCCAAAGCCCGGAAGTTTGCAAAGGAAACCGTAGTAGCCAAAAATAATCTGCCGGATGAAAAAAATGTAATCATTAACGAGATGTCCCTTACTAAAGTATATGTCTCATTCTGGATAAATAAATATAACTACCAGGGCCAAAGTTATGAAGTAATTATGAGCGGCTCAGATGCAGGTAAAATTGATGGTGCCCGCCCGGTAGATCAGAAAGCCGCAACGGCAACAAAGCCCACCTATAAAATGGCTTCTGCAATCTTTGGCATTTCATCAATATTAACCATCCTTTGTATTTTAGCTTCACCAAAAGCCCCATCCGGTGTTTCAACTATAATAGATGTCTTTGCTACTATAGGAATTTTAGTGATGACGTTGGTAGCACCCGTATTATTCGTTATAGCCTTTTTCAGAAGATCAACGTGGACCAATCCCGCAATAAAGCTAAAAAAAGAAAGAGATCAAAAATTGACCCAACGCCTTGCCCAAAAGCTGTAAAAAACACATGATGCGGTCAGGGAGGTTACCCAATAGAATAAACACTATGTTTAACTTTTAAACAATTTCCATTGAGGTTACTGGTCCTTTTGCTTTCTTTTTTTCAAACCACCATTGCTTTAGCTCAGTCAACCACACCCCTCGACTTACAGGTGGATTATGTAGACGGAGTACTGGTATTTAAACCCTCCGATGCCTGCCTGGCTGATACCTGCCACTCCAATATCACCATGCTAAAGGAAGCCCTTGCGCATATTACCGTTCGCAAACCCGACAAAAAGGGCATCAACTCATTTCTTCCATTTAAAATAGGCAGTACCGAATTTTACATGACCATCTACCATTATCCCTTTTCTCCCGCTTCCGCTGATACCATTTTAAGATTAGAAAATGATTCAATCATTATCCACGATGTTGGCGCCGATGGCTTACTAACCGATTCTACCAGGGAGTATTGCATTAATAAAAGAACCCAACAACGGCTCGACTGGCAAAGCAATTACAACATATTAATTCAAGCAGGAGTTTGCCCTATAGACTGCTTTATGCGTGGCCTGCATGCACAGGGTTATAAAGGATACATACTACAGTTATTAAAAGACGGGCATACGGCAATTATGTATTATTGAAAGGTGCTGGTAAAAGAAAGTAAACAAGGCATCTTTCTAAATTGTAATTAATTTGGCGTAAAAATAAGGTAACATGAAATTCGCACTAATCGGCTATGGTAAAATGGGTAAAACCATAGAACAGATAATTCTTAGCCAGGGGCTAAATGATGAGATAGTTTTAAAAATAAATGATGCCAATATTAATGAACTGACTATTGAAAACTTAAAGAAAGCTGACGTAGCCATTGAATTTACAACCCCTCAATCTGCAGTAGGTAATATCCATAAATGCTTTGAGGCCGGTATACCCGTAGTAGTCGGCACAACAGCATGGCTTGATAAACTGGAGGAAGTGAAAGCCGCATGTGCCGAAAAAAAAGGGGCACTATTTTTTTCACCCAATTTTAGCATCGGGGTAAACATCTTCTGGGCTGTTAACCAAAAACTGGCCCGGTTGATGAATACCCAGCCCCAGTACGAAATTACTATGGAGGAAATACACCATACTGAGAAACTGGATGCCCCCAGCGGAACCGCAGTAAAAACGGCAGAAGTAATTTTAAAAGACCTCACCCGCAAACAAAACTGGCAATTAACCGATGGTTTAAAAGGCACCACACATCATACTTTAAGCTCAAATACCTCATCGCCCTTGTTAATAGTTGCAAAGCGCGAACCTCGTGTCCCCGGCACCCATACCGTAAAGTACGAAAGCGACGTTGACTTTATCGAAATTAAGCACGAGGCCAAAAACCGGAAAGGTTTTGCCGAAGGCGCAGTATTGGCAGCCCGCTGGCTGTTGGGCAAAAAAGGCGTATTTGATATGACAGATCTGCTGGGGTTATAAGCGGGGATTTATGAACTTCGGGCACAAACCTCAAAGCGCATAGCTTACAGCCCAAAACACCAAAATTCTAAAATGCAATTTGAAATTCTATTTTCGCTTCGCTTTAAAATATAATAACCCGTAACCCATTATATGATTTTACTTTTCATTATCCTTTTTTACATGATAGGTATCCGCATAGGAACCTACGGTATTTTTAAGAAAATGGGCGTTGAAGGCCCCTGGAAGGCATTTGTGCCGGTGCTATGCTCACTAGAGTGGCAGAAAATAATTGACCGCCCCAACTGGTGGACCTGGATGACCTTTATACCCGGTGTTAACCTGTTTTACATCGCCAGCCAGCTTACTGATATGAGTTCGGCATTCAGAAGGCACAGTTTCTGGGAACATTTTGTGGCAGTTGTTTTTGCGCCTTTTTATTTTCCCTATATCGGTTTTTCGGCTAACGAAAAATTTATTGGCCCGGGCGGTGTAAAACTCGGACAACCTCCCCTGCCAAGAACTGCAGTGCGCGAATGGGCCGATGCCATTGTTTTTGCCGTAGTTGCAGCAACTCTTATCCGCATTTTTGTTGCTGAGGCTTATATGATACCTACACCAAGTATGGAAAAAACCCTGCTGGTGGGCGATTTTCTGTTTGTATCTAAATTTCATTATGGTGCGCGGGTGCCCAATACCCCATTGGCTATGCCTTTTGTACATCACACCATACCGGTGTTTAACTGTAAATCGTATGTTGAGTGGATAAAGCTGCCATATAAAACCCTGCCTGGTTTTGAAAAGGTAAAGCGAAACGACATGGTGGTGTTTAATTTTCCTGCCGGAGATACTGTGGTGCTGGAAGACCAGGGTCCATCCTATTACGACCTGGTACGTAGCCTGGCTTACCAGGCGCACGTTGACTATAACACGGCAAGGCAAATGATGTGGAACGATGAAAGCAAGCACATTGCCGCAAGGCCGGTAGATAAACGCGAAAATTACATTAAGCGCTGCGTGGGCATACCTGGCGACAAACTCGAAGTAAAAAACGGAGAATTGTATATTAACGACCAGCCTGCTTATGTTCCCGAAAATCTGTATACTCCTTATACCATTGTTTTAAAAGAAGGGGCAGGTTTGCCTGCTGAAGTAGTAAACAATTTAGAGATGAAAGACATCAGCAACCGGTTTGGCCAAATGCCTCCTAACCACTTTGTTGCCCTCATGACCCAAAAAAATGCACAGGCATTAAGGGAAATGGGACTTACAAAATTAGATACCCCTTTTTACTACGGTGCAGGGCAACTTATGGAGCCCATAGCCAATATATATCCCAATGATTTTTCGCACTACCGCTGGAACGTAGATAACTTTGGCCCTATTACTCTTCCTAAAAAAGGGTCAACCATAACTTTAAACGATTCTGTATACCCTGAATTCGACCGGGCTATCCGGGTTTACGAAAACAATACAGTAGAGAAAAAAGATGGTAAGTATTATATAAACGGCAAACAAACCGATACTTACACTTTTAAAATGGATTACTACTGGATGATGGGCGATAATCGCCACGATTCACAAGACTCCCGCTACTGGGGTTTTGTTCCCGAAGACCATATTGTTGGCAAAGCATGGTTTATCTGGATGAGCCTCAACAGCAACTCCGAAAGCATCCTCGATAAAATTCGCTGGAGCCGGATTTTCACTTCCATCCATGGAAAGTGGGCTCCCTCCGATAAAAAATACACCGAGTAATTAAACAACAAAGCCCCGGATTCCGGGGCTTTGTTGTTTAATTATATCAAGGGCCTGGACAAATAATCAGACCTCTTCGGAAAACATCGAAAATGTATTTAATCATTTTTTATTACTCGGCTGTTAACTCCGTATTTCCTCAGTGCGATAACTGTATTTTGGGCATTTTCTAAAGAAGTCTATTATCGCGCCACCACCAGTTTCTGCGTAGCAACCCCTTTATCGGTTATTACCTCAACCATATAAATACCCTGGCTTAGTGCAGATATATCTAATTGTTGTTGGGTAACATTTGCCGTTTCGGAATAAATCCGGCTTACAACTTCGTTACCTATTACATCCGCTATCTTAATCTGTTTCATTCCAACTCCATTGCAAGAGACTACCAACTGAGTATTAGCGGGATTAGGATAAATATGCACCAAACTGTTGATGCCGTTTATCTGAAGGATGTTGGTAGGTAGAAAGCCTATCTGAGTTGAATCTGTCCCACCTCCAAGTGGCAAAACATTACCTGCGCTGTCAATCAGTTTTATGTTATTGATATAAAACAGCGCGTTATAGTACGAATAGTTTTTTCCATTCAGGTTATCGGTGGTTATTACAAAACTAACAACCCCTATTGACCCCGAGCCGCTTTTAGTGGTGTGGGTAATACGTGTAAGCGCACATTGCAATTGCCCCATTGGTTTAAGGTCTTTGGCAATTGAAATTTTTTCTGCGCTGGTGCCCAGCCACGAGTTACCAAAAGTCGCCACCGTTTTGGTGGTATCTACAACGGTAGGGTCATAGTTTAAAGTAAATGCCAGGCCATAAACATTGTTTGCCGGTATGCCAGCACTGCCCAGCAACAATTGTATGGTTAAGGTATCTTTGTTATAAACAGTATCCTGCTGAACACCGGGATATAATACAGGATCTGCGCTCCCCCCTGCGCCAAACCCGCCACCACGGGTATAGGTAAGGCTGTAATTCTGCATAATGGCATTCGTATCATTAGCATCGATAATTCCATTGCCATTACAATCAATATATTTGTAATTAATACTGTCTTGCAGCGAGTCACTCCACTGCGCTGAATAATGCCCGTACCAGCCGATTGTTGTATCCTGACGTACAGGCCCGGTTGAATCATAAGCCAAACCAATGGGCAGCAAATCGAAGTTATTGACAACACCATCCCAGTTGGCATCCCCCGGCCAAACACACTGGCCCGCAACACAATTATTATAAACCTGCACCTGGCCCCCATAAACGTTGCAACGTGGCTCACTGCCAATCCCTATGTCAAGGGCCGCAGAATCTTCCCAAATTCCCGCAAGCGGCGTAGTATAGTTATAGACGGAATCCGGAGTAGTAATTAGTAGCAATACATCACCAGGTTCTAAAACGCTGGCGTTGTAAGGTGGTATCCCGCCCTGAAAATGCACCGTAATGATGGTGCTCTGGCCCGTTCCGATAGAATCCTGCGAAGCCGTTATATAGCTACTGAAATCAGGAATCGTTGAGGTGGGCATTTGGATAGTATCAGTAATCGATTGGCCTAAAACATCCTTGATGGTTAATATATATTGGCCAGGGCCAAATCCTGCAAAAGTATCCTGCGCCGGCTCTACAAACGAGCCACTCTGCCCGATAGGAAAAGGCCCGGATGGCGAAAACGTAATACTAAGCGGAACAAAAAAACCGGTATAATTAAGTATCACCCGCCCGCCACCAAAAGAGCCCGCGCAACTATATGCTGAATCCAAAATACTCACCGAACCTGCCGGCGGCACTGTGCTGTAAATGGTATCAACTGCCTGGCCCAAAGCAATATAATTGGTATCTGTTACCAGCAAAGAATAAACCCCCGGGCCTGTTACTGTTGCCGGGTTCGCCGAATCAACCTGGTATAATCCGCTGGTATTTGTGCCCGTGTAAAAATATTTAAGGGGCACTGAGGTTCCGGTAACCGTAGCCGTTAATGTGGCTGTTCCCGTTGGCCCTAATGAAGATGCCGTGGAAGAAATACTGACCGTTACCTGGCCTGAACAAACGGCAGGTAACAGAATTGCCAGTGCAAGCATAACAATAACTGAAGCCGCTTGTCGCATTAAAAATATTTTGCTTTTCATATGCTCAATTTTAAGCTGTGTTATTTAAACAACTACCTTATACTTATTCAATTACCAGTTTCTTAACTCCGCATCTGCCACTGCCATCACTCAGCTTAACTACGTACATCCCCTGGGCCAGGCCAGATAAAGGTATCCGCGTTTTTATACTATTTACCTGCTGCCGCATAACTTCTTTACCTGTCACATCACTGATTTGTATAGTTGCCCCCAACGCCATAGCGTCGGTTTCAAGGATTGCGTAATCTGTGGCTGGGTTAGGGAAAAGGTTTATGTTCAATTCTCCGTTATTACCTGAAACAAATTTGGTATCTGTGGTATTTGAAATAGTATTTGTTGTTGTATTGGTAACTACCGCCGGGTTCAGATCAAAATAAATGTCAGCTGTATTTTGAATCTGAGTGCCCGGCTGTAATCCACCTTTTAGTTTTATTTTATATTGTACATATCCCCTGCTGGCACTATCGCTGGTAAGGCTATCGGGCAGATTGATGTTAGGAAAGTTAAATACCACCGCATTGCCAAAAAGCTGCGTTAAATTCTTAGCGCTGAATGCGGTTAACTGAAATGTTGAAGGATCCAGGTTGCTATCAAGGGTATCCGTTATCCTGATATTCTGTGCAGGGGCCGAACCGGTATTTTGGAATCTGATGGTGTATGTAAGCCACTGTTGCGAAGTATCTATATTGCCCACGGGTGATACTTCTTTTTCATTAGGATCAAGTGCATCCTCTATTGTAAAGCAGTAATAAGCGGTGTTGTTAGATGGGTTATAATCATTACCACTGGTTGTAACATGCACAGTAAAACAAACCTGCGTACCTGCAATTGCACCGCTGTCAATACTAAACATGCTGTTAAATGCCGGGTAGTCATTTATTGAGCCAAAATCATTAATCAACCAGGTTAAAGTATTTCCATTCACCGTGGTAGGCGTAACGCCACCGGCCGCGGCCCCATGATAAGTGGCTTGCCCGGTGTATATAAGCTCCACCTGCCCACTATTGCCCGCAGCGCAATGAGCGCCATAAAGTTCGGACATGTCACCGGCAACAGGGTTTACAGTAAAGTTCGTTGCGGGCCGGGGAATGCCATAATTTGCCACAATACTTCGCACACCAACATCAATACCGTCCGTGCGGCACTGCAAGGCAAAATTGTTACCGGCAGACGTAAAGGAATCCTGGGCAGAAAGCAAAATATTCAAATAGCCTGCGCCAGGGCAACGCACAATAAAGGGCAGGTTGGTAGTATCTGGCTCAATACTATAGTTGGTATTATTGGCCCCAATAAAAGAATACCCTCCCCCATAACTACTGTAAACCTGCTGTTGCATACCCCCACTGTTAAGTTGCATTTTTACATACCCTTCGCCAAAATCGGTACTATCAAAAAGGCAATCAGCATTAGCATCATAATACACTTCGCCGCTGATGTTCCAATAAGGCTGGCAGCCGCCTGAGTTAAAAATGCCGCAAAGCGGGTAGTTGGTTAAAGGGGGATTACTGTTTTGTACCGTTCCATAATCAGGAAGACAGTTAATGCCGGTGGCGGTAAATGTAAATTGACCTATTGCTGTTAAGCGGGGCAGACAGGATAGATTGATATTACTGTCGCAGTAAAAATAAGTAAGCGAATCAGGTAGTGGTGGAATTGATGTTAGCTGGTCTGCAATGCACTCTATAGCCCGCAAAGAAGCTGGCAAGGCCGGAAGGTAAGTGAGGAGGTTATCTCCACAGTTTAGCTCATACAAAGACTGTGGCAAAACGGGGAGATTGCTGAGCTGATTATGATCACATGATAAAAAAGATAACGAATCTGTCAGAGAGGGCAAATTGGTAAGTTGGTTATAATTACAGGAGAGGCTTTTTAAAGAAAGGGGTAAAGCCGGTAAACTGCTGATCCTATTATAATCGCATACCATTGCTTGCAAACCCTGGGGGAAAGCCGGTAATGAAGTTAGTAAATTATTGCTGCAATTCACACTGTTTAAATGTGAGGCAGGCAAGGCGGGCAAGCCGGCAATCTGGTTTACATCGCAAAATAAAACCGTTAAAGTTGATGGCAAGGCGGGCAGGCCGGTTAGCTGATTTTTAGTGCAAATCAAATAGCTCAGCACTGATGGCAATGCTGGCAAACTTGTAAGTAAGTTATTGTTACATGTAAAGTTGGTCAGGCTATCAGGTAAAGCTGTCAGGTTGGTTACGCGGTTATTACCAAAGGAAAGGTAGTGCACTCCTTGAGGCAATGCCGGCAGGGATGTGATTCGGTTATTATCGCAATACAGGTCACGCAATGTGGCCGGCAGAGGAGGTAAATTACTTAAATTATTATATTCACAATTAAGGAATGTTAGGTTTGCCGGTAAAGCAGGAATAGAATACAATGAATCATTCGAGCAATCAAGTTCATTTAAATTTTTAAAGTATTGCACCCCGGTCAAATCGCGGATGGGCACCGCGTAGCAAAACAAATTGATGGTGCTTAGCAAAGCCGGGCATGAAGTATCAAGCTGGTTGCCATTTAAGCAGGAAGCATACCCGTTGGCGTTTAACCAGCTTACAAAACTTGTATCTGGTATGGTTACATACTGCGCTTTAATGCTGTTAAAGGATAAAATAAAAATTAAAACAAGGGCACTATGCCTGCAGAAGGATTTCATATAGTTTTTCATAAAGCCGGTTTTCAATGGTTAACTTATTGCTTACAGTATTTAACAATGCAAACATCAGCATATAATACGGGCAAAAAAAGTACATTAATTAACCTTATTACGGCAAATAAATATGGTCAAAACCTGCTCTAAAGCAAAGTATAGAACATTCACGTTTAAAAAAATCAGGACATAAATTGTAATTTATACGGTAAATAAATTTACATTTATAACCAATGAAAGATACCAAACTATTTTTGTTGCTGGAAACATTCAATTCGTACCAGCTCAACCGCTTTAATAAATTCCTGCATTCGCCTTATCATAATGAAGATAGTCAACTTATCAGTTTATTTAATCAGCTGTTGCCATATTTTAAAAACCCGGCAAAAGCCACGTTGCCGTCACCATCAGAGTTGTGGAAAGCAATTTACGGCAAACAAAAATTCAAAAACCTGAAATTTGCAAGGCTCTTCTCAGACCTCCTTAAAAAGGCCGAAGATTTTTTGGTGATAGATACCCTTAAACACAACGAACCGGTTAAACTCGAAAACCTTTTAAACCAATATACGGAGAAAAAACTATTCAAGCATTATCCCGAAGCAGCACAACTTGCCCGTAAAAAACTGGAGGCCACCCCTTACCGCGAAGGCGAATATTACTTGCAGCTTTTCCGGCTGGAAGCCCATCAAACCAATTTTATTGAATTGCTAAACCAGCGAACCACTGAAAAAAACCTTTTGCAAACCAGCGAGGCCCTGGACGCTTTTTACCTGATTAACAAGCTGAATTACCTGGCTGCCATTCTGCATTATAAAAAGTTTTTGAGCATGGAAGGCGAGGTTAAGCTGGCAACTGAAGTAATTGAGCATGTAAAAAATAACGATTACAGGCACATACCCGCCCTACAGGTACATGTTAAGGTGGTTCAATCATTGATTGAACCGGAAAATGAAGAACACTTCATTCAGTTAAAAGCATTATTGGCCGCACAATACAAACTTTTCCCCCGCCAGCAAGGTCGCAATTTATATGCCTTTGCCATTAATTACAGTATAAGAAAAGTCAACGGAGGTAACCTGGCTTATGTGCCTGAACTGCTGGCCATATACCGCCAGATGCTTGTAGCCGGTTTAATGTTTGACGATGCAGATGCTCTTTCGCAATTCGACTACAAGAATATTGTATCTGTAGCCCTCCGGGCTGGCGAAATAACCTGGGTTGAAAAATTCATTCACGACTATAAAAACAGCATTCCAAAAGCCAGCAGGCAAAACGCGTTTACCTTTAACCTGGCCAAATTATATTTTGCCAAACGCCAATACGATAAAGTTTTACCTCTTTTGCAAGACGTGGTATACAACGATATTTTCTACCAGCTTGATTCCAAAACAACGCTGATGAAAACCTATTATGAGCTGGGAGAATATATGCCCATGATGGCCTTGAAAGAAAGTTTCAGGATACTTTTAAGACGCAAAAAACTAATCAGTGCCCAAAACCGCATTAACTACACCAACTTTATGCGCTTCACCATGCAGCTATATCGTATAGATGTAAAAGACACTAAAAAACTGCAACAGCTTGGCAAAAGCATTACCACCTCAACTAACGTAGCCGATAAAGGCTGGCTGCTTGAGAAATTAGAAGAATTAAACTAGCAATTATTATTTTCTGAACCCGCCAATATATTGCACTAAATCGTTCAGTTGCTCATCGGTCAGGTCTTTGTAACCTGGCATTGGGCTTTTACCATTTTTAATGATGGCTTTTTGCTCGTCAATAGTTAAGGTAGTAATTGAAAGGTCTTTTGCACCACTCATACCCAATTTCCCATCAGCGCCATGGCAACCTATGCAGCTGGCATTTTGATAAACAATCTTTCCTTTTTCTATCGGGTCATTGGTAGCAGATGTATCTACCTTTACCGCACCCTGCTGCTTTTTATTTACTTCAGCAAGTCCGTACGCAGCCAAAATTAACACCACCGAAAGGCCGGCAAGCGCTTTATTACCCTTTTTAAAACCAACTACAGCCAAAGGTATAGCGGCAAAAACACAGGCCAGTTTAACTATCATCAGCATAGTAAGTTCAGTATTCATCAGCAGGTAACCGCCTGTAACAAGGAACCCCACACTTACCAGAATTTCAACAATACGGGTAGCCTTGGTATAAGAAGCCAGTTGTTCTTTTTTGCCTGTTAACAGCAATATAAATTTTACCAGGTATTGTAACAGGAACAGAGAAACAAGTATGCGGTGTGCCAGAATGATATTATGCATGATTTGATTTTTTTATTTACACCAAAAATAAGCCTTGAATGGTAGCTTCCAAATGTTACCGTGTTTTTTGTGCTAACATTCAGCGCTATAGGTATTCAATGCCCACCTGCAAATCGGCAAATTTCTTAACCATAGCAGTTACCCCGCAATATTTTTCCTGCGAAAGGTTAACCGCCTTTTCCATCTTGTCCCTGTCCTCAGCGTTTTTCAACTTTACCTGGTACGTAAGTTGCACAGTATGGTAAGTTGTAGGATGCTCCTCAGTTAATTCCCCGCTAACCTTAATGCCGAAGTCCGAAAACTCAACCCGCATTTTTTTCAATAATTCTACCACATCAATAGCAGTACAACCCGCCAGTGATGTAAGAATAAGCGCCTTCGGCCTCACCCCGGTAGTGGATGATTCATCAGGGTTAGCATCAATCCGGATTGTTTTGCCATTTTGAAAAGCATCAAATTTAAGTTCCTCAATCCATTTTAGTTCGGTGTGGTGTGTTGCCATTGGTTTACTGTGTAGTTTTTTCTAAATCAAAATATCCCAAATCATCCCGTATATGCAAATCAGCCTGGTTTTTTAAAGTAATAGTACTCCGGTGCCAGTTCGCACTTCCTTCAATCCGCATTTTTTCAGTATCACTGGTCGAAATAAAAAACGGCATTGTAAAAAACTTAGCATCGGCATGCCATCTGTAAGTAAACGTATAAGTATGCGCCTTTTCTTTTTTAAGGCTATACTGCAAAACAGGAATGGCAGCGTGCCGCAGATACTGGTCAAACACCGGCGAAAGGTTAAGCCCGGTTTTTTGATTAAAGTAATTTACAACATCGTCATAACCTATGTTTTTGAATTTAAAGGTAGTATCGCACATACCCTTAATGATGGCCCACCACTTAGGGTCATCGTTTACAATAAACCGCAGAGTATTAATAAACAGGCTACCCTTGCTATACATATCTCCATCTCCTTCTTCGTTAACCCCGTACTTGCCAACAATTGTATTCCTGTTCCCGATAGACTTTTTCTTTGCGTTGATGTATTTTAAAGCCGTATCAGGCCCAAACATACAATCAACATACAGCGACTCAGTATAAGTGCCAAAGCTTTCGTGTATCCACATATCGGCCAGGTCGTAACAACTCACCGAATTCCCCCACCACTCGTGCGCACTCTCGTGAATGATGATGTAATCAAACGTTAGCCCAATGCGCGAGTAATCCCGTCCGTCGTAACCTGTTTTGTATTTATTACCGTATGCTATAGCACCCTGGTGCTCCATTCCCAGATAAGGGGTTTCAACCAAAGCATATCCGTCATTCCAGAAAGGATATTTGCCCAAATATTTCTCATAGCATTTAAGCATAGGTTTAACCTGCTTAAACTGTTCTTTGGCCTTGGTAAGATTATAGGGCATTACATAATAATCAAGCGCCAGCGTATCACCGTCTTCAGCTATATAAATATCGTTCAGGTGCTCGTATTCCCCCACGTTTAAAGTTACGTTATAGTTATTGATAGGATAACTCACCTTCCAGTAAAAAGTGGTGGTTTTGTCAGCATTAGCCACCTCCTTTTCTTCATTTCCATTCGAAATACATTTTAGTCCATTAGGTATGGTGCAGATAATGCGCATACTGTCTGGCTCATCGCCCAGGTAATCTTTATTGGGCCACCATAAACTGGCACCCATCCCCTCGCACGAAACACCTAACCAAAATACCCCGTTGTTGTCTTTGGTCCATGTAAAACCACCATCCCAGGGTGGGCGTTTGGCAATAGTTGGTTTACCATTATAATAAATAATCATTTCGCCCATACTCCCTCCTTCCATAGTGCTTGCCATATCCACAAACACAGCATTAAACTGTCGCCTGAACTTCAACTTCTTCCCATCAGAAACGATGGAATCTATATTCATATTAGCGTACAAATCAATTTGAAGCGTTTTAAAATTATCCAGCGCCTTAAAAACAATTTTGTTGCTGCCGCTAATAGTTTGGTGGGCCGTATCCAGCTTTACATTAAGTTCGTAGAAAGTAACATCATAGCAGGTCCTTTCAGGCCGCAAAGAACCCCTTAGCGTGTCCGCCATAGTATATTTGTCCTGTTGTTCCAGCAACGACTGCGCACTTGCCAATTTTATAAAAAACGAAAAGAATAGAACCAGCCTGAACATTTTTTGAAGCATATTGTCAGATATAAGAGCATTTGAGAATCGAAATTCAAATATTTTAGCGACTTAATCGTGATTATTTAAAGAGAATTGATTCGGCACATTGCGGCTTTCATTTGGCAACAAAACAAGCCGCAATTTGTTTGGCTTACTATAAAACACCTGAATACCCTATGTTACAAACCATTTTGTTTTTTACCGCTATATTCGGCATATACGGAACTGTTGAATTTTACGGATGGCAGGCAGTTAAAACTGCCATTAATCCGGCCAGCATTCCAACTGCCAAATGGATTTACTGGGCTACCACTGCGGTATTACTGGTGCTGTTCCTCTCCTATCGTCCTTTTTTATATAAGGTATTGCCCAAAAGCATTTCGGCCTACTTTGCAACGTTTTTTGTTATCCTGTTACTGGCAAAAATTGTAATACTACTGTTTTTATTACCTGAGGACCTGGTGCGCCTGGGCAAATTTGTCACAGCTAAATTATCCGGAGCCCCACCAACTGCTGCCGGTATAAGCCGGAATCAGTTTTTAAGCAGGCTCGCCATTGTGCTGGCCGCGGTTCCTGCCGGTTCGCTGGTTTATGGAGTAATTGCCAATGCCTATAACTACACCTTCCGCAAAGAAACCATAAAGTTCCCAAACCTTCCCGAAGCTTTTGATGGCTTCCGCATCATTCAGATATCCGACATCCATTCAGGAAGCTTTAACCGCACTGCACCTTTAATAGAAGCAATAAACAAGATTAACAACATGGACGCCGACCTGATACTTTTTACCGGCGACCTGGTAAATAACACTTCAGATGAAATGGAACCCTATATGCATGTTTTTGATAAACTGCGTGCAAAACATGGGGTTATCTCTACCACCGGCAATCATGATTACGGCGATTATGTAGAGTGGGATACCCCGGAAGCTAAGGTTGCCAACTTTGAAAAATTCAAAAACATCCATAAGCAACTGGGATGGAATCTGCTACTGAATCAAAATGTAATTCTTGACCGCGATGGACAACAAATTGCTATAATCGGTATTGAAAACTGGGGCAAGGGACATTTCAGTAAGCATGGCAAATTAAATCTTGCTTATAAGGGCACAGAAAATGTTCCCTTCAAATTATTAATGAGCCACGACCCTTCGCATTGGGATATAGAAGTAAGGCCAAAATACCCCGATATTGACCTCACACTTGCAGGGCATACACACGGATTCCAGTTCGGGATAGAAAACAAATGGCTAAAATGGAGCCCTTCTGAATATATCTATAAGCAGTGGGCAGGATTATACCAGGAAGGCAAACAATACATTTACGTAAACCGCGGCTTTGGTTTCCTTGGCTACCCTGGCCGAGTAGGCATTTTGCCCGAGGTAACAGAGATTACATTACGCAAGGCCTAAATGGTTTGTCAGCTTTTAGAAAAAAATAACTCGGTTCAAATGCCAAAACAAAGGCCACAGAGGTATAATCTTTGTGGCCTTTGTTTTGGCATTTCCCCCTGTGCTCTTGGTGTTAAACTGCCTTTCGAATTTAAATTTTCAAAACCTCTCCAGTTTCGCAAATTTCTTATTGATAAAGTCAAGGATAATGGAGTTCACCAGCAAAGCACTTTCCTTTTGCGGATAGTGTTTGGTGCCGGGCACAATGCACATATACGCATTGGGGATATTTTCAAACATTGCATTAGTATGGTCAATCTTAATGATATCGTGATCACCGGCAATCAGTAAGGTAGGGCAAGCTATCTTTTTAAGGTCGTCCAGGGTGAGATTAGGCTCGGTTAAAAGCATGGTTTTCATGCGCTGGGTAAACTGGGTTATCTGGCCATAATTCTGATAGCCCTTAAAGTGGTTTCTTATAAACTGGTACATTTTATCATCGTCCCACGCTTTTACTTTATCAAGAATTTGCCCGTAAACTGCCGTGGTATCCACTTTGTAGTTGGCCCCTATAGCCACCAGCCTTCTCACCTTTTCGGGATGATTAAGCGATAGATACAAACCTGTTATGCCCCCATCTCCAAAGCCAACAACAAAAGCGCTGTCAATTTTAAGCTCAACCATCAGTGCCGATATATCTTCACTTAAAAGGATGTAATCCATCTTGCGGTCAGTAAAAGTAGTTTGGCCATGTCCGCGGCTGTCAACCGTAATAACTTTATATTTTTTCGAAAGTTCAGGCACTTGTTTGTCCCAATCTTCCATGCTTTCCAGCGAACCGTGTAGCAGGATAATAGGATCGCCTTTTCCGTAAATTTTATAGTGCATTTTTATATCTCCTACATTGGCAAAATGGTCTTTTGCACCATCAGCAGCATTTTGAGCGCTGCCTGAAATTACCATACAAAACACATAGCATAGCAGTAAGTAAGGTTTTTTATTCATGGGTTGAATTTTGGGATGCGAAGGTAGTGATTAAACCCATTAAAAAAGAATTTATTCAGGATAATGGCCATGCAGGCTTAGCGCCTGGACTCAAATATCTCAAAGCCCTGTAGCTGGGATTCGTTAACTGATACATGCGTTACTTCCGCCCTGTCCGGTCCATGATGGCACCATTGTATAAACTTCACAAGCACTTCTTCAACCCCTTCGGCTTCAATATACACTGTGCCATCTGAAAGGTTAAGCACAAAGCCTTTAACGCCAAGCAAATCAGCCATTTGCTTTGTGCTGGCACGATAAAAAACACCTTGTACTCTCCCGCTTACAACAATGTTATAATGACGCTTCATTTCTAAAACTAATTTTTTATACCTGGCCGCAAACCACTAAGGGGAAATTATTTAATTGATAAACTGTTTCAGCTTACCCGCTAAGTCATTCTCATCAATCAACCCCATGTTGCGCCAAACCTCTTTGCCACTTTTATAAAGTATAAGCAACGGAATACCCGTTATGTTCATGGCACTTGCTACTTTAGGATTCTTGTCAACATCAATTTCAAACAGCTCAAGTTTGGCACTGTTCTTTTTTACCAGCTTGGTCACCGTAGGTTTAAGAAGCTTGCAAGGTCCGCACCACACCGCGTTAAAGTCAACCAACACTAATTTATCGGGGTTCTTTATGTGCGCCAGGTAATCATCCATGCTAAGCCCGGTTTCAGGGGCCGCGCCATTTGCCGTAATTACAGGTTTGTCAGCGCCCAACCATCCGGTAATACCAGTACTTAGGTTATTTACATTTGTAAAGCCATCTGTGGCCGCTAATTCCGAAGCCTTCTTACTCCGGCCACCGGCCAGACAATAAAAATAAACCGGTTTGTTTTTTTCAAGGCTGTTTAACTGCGCCTCAAAATTGCTGCCATCAATATTCATATTCACGGCTCCTTCAATATGTTTCTCCTTATACTCATCCGGTGTGCGCACATCAATCAATTGCACTCCTTTGGCGCTAATGCCTTTTTGAAAATCATCCGGATTCAGGTTTTTAACGCCTGAAGTCTGGCTGTTACAGGCGGTAAATACCAGCGTAATTAAAAGAGTAGCAATAAACGTTTTTAGTTTCATAACAGCAGTTGTATTATTTGGTTTCGGCAACCAGGTTGGTTTTCGGAATATCCGTTTTTGAAATAGCACTATACCCGCCGGCTACTTCTATTAGCTTTTCAAAACCCCGCGATTTTAAAATCGAGGCAGTTATCATGGAGCGGTACCCCCCTGCACAGTGAACGTAGTAGGTATCATCGCGATTCAGGTCACCGGTCCAGTCATTAATAAAATCAAGCGGTTTGTTTTCAGCATTCACTACATGTTCAGTCGCATACTCAGTTGCCCTTCTTACGTCCAGTACATTCAAATTCCCACCAGCATAACGTTTTGCAAATTCAGTTGGGCTTATTGAGTCTATAACATCAAGCCCCTTACCCGCATTCTTCCAACCCATAATACCACCATCTAAATAACCTACTGTATTATCATACCCAACCCTTGCCAAACGCATAATGGTTTCTTCTTCCTTTCCTTCATCGCAAACCACAACAATAGGCTGTTTCAGGTCAGTAATCAAAGCGCCTACCCATGGGGCAAACTGCCCGTTAATACCGATATTAATGCTGCCCGGAATAAATCCCTCCGCAAAAACCTGCGGATCCCGGGTATCCAAAACAAGGGCCTGGGTTTCTTCAACAACCACCTCCAATTCAGCGGGGCTAAGCTTTTTCAAACCGTGCGAATAAACCTCATCCAAACTCACCGCCCCCTGCTTGTTCATCATGGCATTCTTAGAAAAGTATTGGGGTGGAGGTAAAAGCCCCTCTGTTATTTCTTTAATAAACTGTTCTTTGCTTTTGGCCTGCAAGGCATAATTAACCTGCTTTTGATGGCCCAGGGTATCAACTGTTTCTTTACTCATGTTCTTACCACAGGCTGAGCCCGCACCATGTCCCGGGTAAACAATCACATCATCAGGTAAAGTCATTATTTTTGTCTGCAGGCTTTCATACAACAAGCCCGCGAGGTCTTCTTGCGTAACATTTGACTTAATTGCCAAATCAGGCCTTCCTACATCGCCTATAAACAAAGTATCCCCGCTAAAAATACAATGGGGTTTACCCTGCTCATCTAACAACAGATAAGTGGTTGATTCAGGGGTGTGGCCCGGAGTGTGTAGCGCCCTGATGGTTATATTGCCAACTTTAAACTCCTCTCCGTCTTTAGCTTCATAGCAATTAAACGTGCAGTTGGCATTCGGGCCATAAACGATGCGGCCTCCGGTTTTTTCTGATAACTCCAGGTGGCCCGAAACAAAATCGGCATGAAAGTGAGTTTCGAAAATATACTTAACCCTGGCATTATCCTTTTCAGCCCTTCGGATATAGGGGGCGGTTTCGCGCAGCGGGTCAATAATGGCTGCCTCTCCCTCCGATTCAATATAATAAGCGGCCATAGCCAGGCATCCGGTATAGATTTGCTCAATTTTCATAAACCTTCAACAATTTAATTGCTGTAAAGTTGAGCATTTTTATCAATCTATAAAATTGGTGGAGAATTATTTGGCCCGGGGTGAGAAAAATCAGGGTTCAGAAGTTAGCCGCCACAGCGCGTTGCCTCCCGGAATTTTGAAAGGATAACTACTTGTCCTTCCAGCTTTGCCATTTAAGCTTTTCCTTATCAGGCACCTCAGTAGAGGCAAAATAGATAGCGCAACGGAAAACATACAACAGCTTACGGTCCTGTACAGAACCGCTTTGGCGGTTAGATTTATTGTAAAGTTTTTCAGCGTCCTTATTCTTCAGGTCAGTGGTTGAAGTAATACCCATCTGTATCAAATCATCAGCAACCGACCTTTCAACTCCGGGTATTAACGTTAACTGTTTTATCGCTTCTTTGTATGCTTCTGCGGTCATTTTACCCGGCTGTTTGTTTGTTGTATTATCCGTTACGGGCTGCAAACTTAACTTTTTACGGCAAAGTTTGGGGAAATAGAATTACGCATACCATTAATTGGTCGAGCGGCATCAGATATTTCGGTGTAATTAATCTTAATACTTGATACTAAATACTACTCACTGATCCAGCCAATTCACAAAGTCGTTGGCCTTTTCACGGCTTACATCAATATGCAGGGTTTTATCGCATTTTAAGTGAACCTCTATTTTGCCGGTATCATGTTTCTTGTAGGTTTCAACCTGGTCAATCTGGATGATGCTTTGTCGGTTACTGCGGAAGAATTTTTTGGGATTTACTACCTCTTCTATTTCATCAATCGTACTGTAATCTGTCACCAGCTTTTCATTATCAACCGTAACCAGATAAATGATAGTGTCCTTAAAAAAGTAAGCTACCTTATTTTCGGGTAGCGGCACTATACCGGATTTATAGTGAGCCAAAAAGCGTTCCTTATATTTTTTTTCATTTGGGTTTGCCAGCGTTTGCATCAGTTCTTTTAACTGTCCGGTAACATCACTTGCAATACCTGTGTTGTAATGCTGTTTAAACTTTAGCAAAGCAGCTTGCAGGTATTCTTTGTCAATGGGCTTTAGCAGGTAATCAACGCTGTTTACTTTAAAGGCGCGGATGGCATAATCATTATAAGCCGTAGTAAAAATTACAGGCTTATCCATTTTTACCTGGCTGAAAATATCGAAACTGATACCATCGCTTAGCTGAATATCTACAAACAAAAGGTCTGGATGCGGGTTTGCATTCAACCATTTTACGGATGAAGCAACGGAATCAAGCACGGCAATTACTTTTATTTCAGCATCAATCTCATGCAGCAGCCGTTGCAGATTTTTTGCAATCAGAGATTCGTCTTCAATAATTATTACATTCATACTTCAAGCATTGGAATGGTTACAATAAACATATTTTCCTTTTCCTCAACAGTTACTGCCTTCTCCGAAAGATAATGATACAAGTTCTTAAGGTTTTCCAGCCCCTGCCCGTTAGAGCCTTCAATTAAAGGCTTCTTCTGAATATTATTTTTCACAACCAGCCAATCGCCATTACAGGAAATTTCAATATGCAGCGGTGTGCTTTTTTGAGTGGTATTATGCTTCATAGCATTCTCAATAAGTATTTGCAGGGTAACCGGTGCTATACCTTTTGAAAGGCCCGATTCATTTATATCGAAGTTAACCTCCATGCCCTGCTCAAACCGGGCTTTCAGCAACTGAACATAATGCTTAACAAATTTGATTTCAGTTTCAAGGGGAACCAGGTTCTTTTCTTTATTCTCCAGAACATACCGGTACACTTTGCTCAGTTGCTGTAAAAATTCAGATGCAAGCTGGGGATTTTCGAAAATAAGCGAATTCAAAGAGCTGAGTGTGTTGAATAAAAAATGCGGGTTAAGTTGGTTTTTAAGGTTATCATATTGCACCTGCGCCTTTTCCTTCTCTAACTCCGCAGCCAGCAGTTTTTGTTCTTTCCACCGCCTGAAAAAGTGAAAGCCGAAAATGAAAAGCACCACCGATAATACCATAAACAAGTTAACTGCAAAACCGGCAAACCATAACTCCTTCGACATCTTAAAAGGCATCAATGGCATTAACCATGAATAATTGGCTAACCGAAAACAAAACACCACGCCAAATGTGATGGCAAACTGAAGTGCCAGCCGCTTAAATATATTTCGTTCAAACGGATACCTTTTATCCAGAACGTCATCAACTACCTTTACCACCACCCCAAAAAAAAGAATGGCAGCCAGGCCAAATATGCTCAGTTCGAAATGCCATAAAAAGCTTTCATTGGGAAGCATAACAACACGTAAAATGGTAAACAGCACATAAATTGCTATTACCACAAGTGTACCTAACTTAATTTCCCTGTTAACAGTCATTGTCTTTCTATCGGGACTAACCGATACTATTATTGTTTAATAATTTCCCCATCCTTCATTTCAATCACTCTGTCCGATTTTTGGGCAAAGTCTTCATCGTGCGTAACCGAAATAATAGTCTGCCCTTTTGATTCTGAAAGGTCTTTCAGCATATCAAAAACAATATTGGTGTTTGTTGAGTCCAGGTTTCCTGTCGGTTCATCACCCATAATAATCGTGGGGTCGTTTATCAAGGCCCTGGCTATAGCCACCCGCTGCTGTTGCCCTCCCGAAAGCTTGCTGCTTAGTTTGCCCGCAAACTCATCCATACCCAGCCATTTAAGTTTTTCGTAGGCACGGTCTTCAATTTCGCTTTTTGAGTACTTGCCTAACTTCTCTGCGGGTATCATTACATTTTGCAGGGCGGTAAATTCAGGTAACAGAAAATGAAACTGAAAAACAAACCCGATATGCTCGTTTCTGAAACGGGCCAGCTGGTTTTGGGTCAGCCCGGTTACCTTGCGATTATTGATATGTATTTCGCCAGTATAAGCCGTATCCAATGTTGAGATAAGGTATAACAAAGTCGATTTACCACAACCCGACTTACCTACAATAGAAACAAACTCCGACCGCTTAACCTGAAACGACACATCCTTCAACACATGAAATTCATCAGGCTCATAAAACGACTTATTCAGCTTAATAGATTCAAGTACCACATCCGTCGTACCGGTTGGTGCAAGTTCCTTCTCTAATTTTTTTTGCCCGAAAATCATAATATCAGAAATTCAAATTCAGAAATACAGTTTAATACTAAGAAGACTAAGACCATATAATTTTACCCCCCCGCTTTGTGTTCTTTGCATTTAACCTTTGTGCTCTTTGTGATAAACTTCATTTTCTCTGGCAATTATCCCCTCAAAATAGCCACCGGATCAATTTTACTGGCACGCACACTTGGCATTAACCCGGCAATAAAGGTTGTAAGCATACCAAACACCACGCCAAACATGTAATGATACCAGTGAAAAGTAACCGGATAGTGCGTAATACTAATATTATCGTTTTTCGGAAACGGCAGGTTAAGCACTCCGTAGCTCATTAAAAAGCCAAGGGCTAAACCGGTTATCGCTCCCATCATACCTATGGTAACTGATTCAGCCAAAAAGATAGTGCGCACGTCCGAACCTGAAAAACCCTGGGCTTTAAGTATGGCAATATCTTTTAACTTATTCTGAATGGTCATGCTCATAATATTGTAAATACCAAAGCCAGCCACCACCAGCAGCGTAAATGAAACCACAAAAGTCATTACGTTCCGTATAGTAATAGAAACCATAGCCGAAGCATTGGCATTTTGCCAGTCGTCGGCTTTATACCCATAACGAGCTGCGAATTCCTTTGCTACTGCGGTTGCTTGTGTATTATCATTCAGCTTCATGTTTATATTGGTCACATACTGGTTATCCTTACCCAGCAATTGTTGTACGTTGCTAAGGCTTACATAACTGCGCACCAGGTCAAGGCTGCCCAACCCAAATTGAAAGGTGCCTACTACTCTGAATCGCATGGACGTTCCGTTGGGCGTGGCCAGTGTAACCAGGTCGCCCATTTGCACATTCAATTTAGTAGCAAGGCTATGCCCCAGTAAAATGCCATTGTCAACCGTCAACAGGTTTTCAATTTTCCCGGTCTTCATTTTATCTCCCAGGCCAGAGAGTTTGGATTCATCCAGGATATTTACGCCTTGCAGTGTGCCGTTTATCTGCACCGGTCCGTTGTTATAAAACACCTGCGTGGAAAGCAGGGGCGATACCGCCCTGATGCGCGGGTCCCTTTTCAAATCCTCAATAATCTTTTGACTGTTATGTACGTTGGGTGTAATATCTTTTGGCTTGGGATGATGCACCATATTCCAGACTTTACCGGTATCAGAAATTTCATCCAGTATGGAATGTGAGTAATCAGTTTTTATGTCATTGTAAATACTTATGTCTGGTGTAGCAGAAAGCAAAGAGTCTTCCAGAAATTCATTAAAGCCCGACATAAAACTTATCATCAGCACATACATGCCAATACCAAAGGTTACCCCCAGCATAGCTGTAAAGGTGGTACGCTTTTTAGCCAGTAAGTGTGTTTTAGCAATCTCGTAATTTACCGGCAGTTTCATATTTTAGAATCAGGATATAAGAACCAAGAGCCAGGAGGACAATACCGGAAAGTCCTGGTTCATGATTCCTGGTTCTTATATCTGTTATTAATCCGTTTTAGGAATTATTATTTCATCACCTTCAGCTACTCCTTTTAAAACCTCTATGTATTCCAGTGTTTCAAGGCCTTTTTCAATCTTCACTCTTTTATTTCCTGCAATTCCTTTCAACTCAACCATATCTTCTGCCTGCAACGCGGCACGGGGAATAAGCAGCGCATTCTCTTTATAGCCGATAACAATATTGGCCTCCACCGAAGCATGCACAAAATCAAATTGATAATGCTCTTCAAACTCGGCCTCAACTTTAAAACTTTGGTCGTTCTGGTTCATGTTAGGGTATATTTTGCTAATACGCGCCTTATATACCTTGCCACCCGTAATATCCATTTTAACTACAACCTCCAGCCCCAACTTTATTTTCTCAATGTCTTGCTGGTCAACCGATAGTTGCAAAATTTTATGGTCTCTCTCTCCTATTAAAGCAACCTGGTCGTTTTTTCGCACCGCTTCCCCTAACTCTTTGTAGGTTTCATAAAGCTCGCCATCCATCATACTGGTAACAACGTAATTGGCAAGATCCTCACCGGAAGATGTCAGGTTACTTTGCGCATTTTGCAGGTCAACAGCCAACTGGTCTTTGGAGTGCTGATAGTTTTCCAAAGCCGATTTAAGGTCATTGGCAGAAACATCATTTGATAACTGGGCCTGGTCTAGTTGCGACCGTGTTACAGCACCAGCTGCAAACATATTTTTGTAGCGGGCATAATTGGCTGAGTCGTTATTCAGTTTTACCTGGGCAGTTTTTATTTTATTCCTTAGGTCAGCCAGCACAGGCGAACTTTCATCCACATTCTTTTTCGCCAGTTCGAACGAGCTGCGGGATGCACTTAGCCTGGCGGCGAAAGTGTTGTTTTCAACTTTATAAATAGCCTCACCTTTCTTAATGCTATCCCCATCATCCTTAAACTTGGATACAATATATCCATCGG
>CAISWS010000038.1 GCA_903889265.1 uncultured Bacteroidota bacterium | reverse complement strand
GCCCTGTATGTTTATTATTACATCGGCATCCAGTTTAGCGGTTACTTCGGCGCAGCGTTCGGTGCCGTTTTGGTGGTTGGGGCTGGTCATTATTACTTTGCCGCCAAAGCTTTCCACCTCCTTAAAAATGCGTTCATCATCGGTGGCAACAATTACATCGCTCAGGCTTTTGGCTTTTATGGCCTGCTCATAAACCCTGCGAATCATAGTTTTGCCCTCAATATCCACCAAAGGCTTTCCGGGGAAGCGGGTAGATGCGTATCGTGCGGGGATGATACCGGTGATTTTCATAACAGGTCGCTTTTGGTATTACTTTTATTTAAACAGAATTGTATTGCCGCTGCTCTCATTACAAACATAGGAAACATTAGCTGCATTCCTTAAATCTTATCTCTGGTCAATCGGCATTTAAGGTAGTTGAATGTTAATGCAATAATTACATACGTAATCTTTAATCAGTCAATAATTGCGTATTAATACGTATTGACATTTACAATTTATTGGCACAGCTTTGTTCAGCAGTTTGTGATATGCACCGGTGTTTAACCCGGTTATTTAAATTCTTATATCATAAGCCCCCCGGCCAATGGCAGTTAAGCAGCATTATTACCAATACGGCTTACACAAACCCATCACCGGCAAACGGATAAAACTCCTGATTGTTATTTGGGAAATAAATATAAATAATTAACTATGGCTGACCAGGAAGATAACTTACAGCTGCAAAATATCTTTAACCCGGCAATACCTGTTCCACCGGCAGATAATATTCAGGTTGCGCCTGAACCATTTGATGCCGGGGCTTACCCGCCGCCGCCTAATTTTCCGCCCCATATTATGCTGGATAATAACCGGCATACTTACCGCAACTGGTGCTGGGATATTGAGGTTGATAATGTTTGGATAGCCATACCCAACAGTTATGAGCAGGTAAGGGAAATTGCAGATTGGGCAGTTTACCAAAGCTACAAAATAAGGCCGGTGGGCATGATGCATAACTGGTCGCCTATTGTAATGGATAAAGGCGCTACCGCACCGGTGGCTAACATTTTGCTGGTAAGCACGCAGCTGTTAAACAGGCAACAATTTGCCTGGCAGGGCGATATACCAACCGCCACTTTTGGTACTGGTGTAACTATTGAAACGGCCACAGATTATTTGGAAGGACAGGACAACAAAGGGAAAGGCCTTGCCCCCGGCTTTTCGTTTATTAATATGACCGGACCAGGCGATATCTCGCTGGGTGGCGCACTGGCCGTTGGGGCACATGGCACCAGTATTCCGATTGAAGCAAACCCGGCAGACCGGCTGGGTGGTTCGCTGAGTAACCTTATTTTATCGTTCACCGCTGTGGTAAGCGACCCGGCAAACCCGGGCAAGCATATACTTAAAACCTTTTTACGCAGCGATGCCGATGCGCCTGCGTTTTTGGTTAACCTGGGCAGGGCATTTATTGTGGAAGTAACCCTGCGGGTGGTACCCAATTATTACCTGAACCAAACTAACCACTTTGTGCCCATCGCCTCGGCATTTTGTGCACCGGAATTTAGCGGTTTACCGAGGTCGCTACATAAGTATGTTGAGAAATCGGGCAGGGTAGAAGTTATCTGGTTTCCGGGTACCGAATTTGCCTGGGTAAAAACCTGGGATGAGGTTGATGCCCTGGTTGGCAACACCACCCGCCAACCTTACAATGAGAACTTTACCTTCCTTTCAGATGCCCGGAATATTTATGTACGCAACCTGCTTAAATCCAAACCCTGGCTTAACCCTGCGTATTTTACCACAGCATTAAATCATGTACGCAACAATGCCTATAAACAGCTTAGCGGAACCTCGCGCAATATGTTGTTGTATGTAAAACCCAGCACGCTCCGGTTAACGGCACTGGGCTACTGCATCCAGATTAGCAGGGCCGATATACAGGTTTCGGTACATGATTTTATACAGGGCTTTAACAGCATTATGAAGGGATACCCGCTAAAGTATCCGGTAAGTGGTGCCGTTGAGCTGCGCTTTACCAGCATGGACCTTACCGACCAGTTAGGTATGGGAGAGGTGCAGCCACCATCCTTTTCGGCATCCCGTTCAGTAAAGGCGGCCGACCCATCGCTTGATACCGTTTTTTGGGCAGATATACTTTCCATACCCGGCATTAATGAGAACACCTACCCGTTTTTTGCTGAAATGGAGCAGTGGATTTTCGACCGCTGGGGTGATAAAGTAAGGCCTGAGTGGAGTAAAGGCTGGGCTTGCACCACCGAGGGGGAAATGTGGAAGAACCCGGATGTGATACAAAGGATAAAAACAACTTATTACGCCGATACCTATGAATACACCCGGAGTACACTGGCTAAGTACGACCAAAACCACATTTATACTAACAACTTTCTTGAAGTTCTGTTACCGGGAGCAAATAACATTTAATAATAACCTATAAACTTAACCGCTATGTCAACAACCTTTCCAATACTTGATCTGATACTGGGTATGGTGTTTATTTATTTTCTGCTGAGCGTTATGATGAACTCTGCCCTGGAGATTTTTCTTTCCATTTCAAAAATGCGGGCTTCCATTTTGCAGGAATGGCTGGTTCAAACATTTAAAACCAACGAAACTGCTATAACCAACCTGGGGAAAGACATTATGAACCACTCATCTATTGCGGGCTTAACCGCTAAAGATAAAAGCCCCAGTTATATCAGTGCTTCAAACTTTGCTTACGTACTGATTGAGAAGCTGACAGTTGATTTGAAAAACCCGCAGCAACTGGTAACCAACATGAGCCAGATGATTAACTTATTAAGCACTACATCACTTTTACCACCCGACATTGCCAGCACCTTTATAACTTATGCCAATGAAGTAAAGCAAACACCCATTAAAGCTAAGAGCGAAATTGAGCTTTTCAGGGAGAAGATAGAAGATTGGTTCGATCAGTCGATGCAGCGCCTTACCGGTAATTTAAAGCGTATTACCCTGCCTTTGGGTTATGTTATCTCGGCAATTATTGTTGGTGCGTTGAATATTGATTCAATACAACTGGCAAACTACCTGTATCAAAACCCTACGGTAACAACCCAACTGGCTAACCAGGCCGAACTTGAAACAAAGAGCCAGGCAGTAATTAATCAGGTAGCGCAGTTTAAAAAGGATTTACCTGCCCAACCGGTGGCTAACTATGTGGGAAAGATGATAGGCGATAGCGCCACTGATTCTACCTCTAAGAAGTTGGCTGTAGCAAAAGATACCACTGTGCTGAGGGATAGTGCTTCAAATGCCGGGGAAGTGGCTACCCTGGATAGTTTAGTGCGCGACCAATTGAATGCCATTAAAGGAGCAAAAAGTGCGTTGGGAGCGACCAGTTTGCCAATAGGATGGAAAACTGCAGCAGAGAATAAAAACCGCAGCGACATGAATGACGGAGGAAAAATCGGATGGTACTGGCTGTTAAAAATACTGGGGTTAATACTTACCACCCTGGCTGCCGGTATGGGTGCACCCTTCTGGTTTGATGTAATGAACAAAATAGCAAATTTACGGGGAACCGGTGGCAAGCCCGATACGGCTGCAGCTACCCGTGAGTAATATTTTGGGAGAGGAGATGAAGCAGGATGTAGTTTTACTTTAATGAATTAAGCTAATCAGATAAAACGCTGTGATATGTCATTTATAGATATTCATTGCCATCCGGCACTTAAAACCTGGATTTTCCCTAAGCAGCATGTATACAACAGCGCCCACCCCATTAACCTGAGGTTTAGTGAACGGATATTTATGAACCTGCCTAATATGAAGGCGGGCCAGCTAAACGCTGCCGTTTCGGTTTACTATCTTCCTGAAGCCAATATTGAAACTGACCTCCTGAGCCGGTATTTTACCGGTCAGCTTGATATACTTTTGGAGGCTGTTTGCCGCAACCGTTTGCATCAGATACTGGAGGATAAGTCAAGCCCCGATGCCTCGTTCGCCCAAATCGTTTCTTACATTACCATGTTTGAAAATGATATAAAATACGCCGCAGATAATGGCTTTGAAACGGCAGTAGCGCATAGTTTAAACGAGTTTAATCAATACAGCAGCCTGGGTAAGATTGTATTTCTGCATAGCATTGAAGGTGCCCATTGCCTTGGCAACGGGAATGTGGATGCCACCACAATTTTACAGCGGATAGATACGCTATTTGATATGGGCATATGCCAGTTTACCCTGGCCCATTTTTTTGAAAATATCCTGGTCTCATCACAAGGCGGTATACCCCCCAAAGTGCGTAAACTGATGCATTACGACACGGCTAATACCTATGCCAATGGTTATAATACCCGCGATAATATTGCCGTACAAGCCGTTGACCACCTGCTGGAAAAGGGAATTATAATCGACCTGGTGCATTGTACGGAAGGTGCAAAAAGTATGGTATATGCCCGAAACGAAATGAGGGGGGCAAATAAAAGGCCACTCGTTTTTTCGCATACCGGAATCAGAAGTGTGGTATTAAAATACAGCCCCCAATTTACCTATCCTGATGCGCTTTACCTTCCCGGCGATGACGATATACTGAAGATTAAAGATTGTAACGGAGTGCTGGGCATCATCTTTATGGATTACTGGCTTAATGGAACTGAAACAGTATCCAATGCTGCGGATGTGGTGATTGAGAGTATTGAGTATGTTGCACGAATTTGCGGCAATTATGATAACATTGCCATAGGCTCAGACCTGGATGGATTTACCGAAGTGCCCCGCGACCTGGCCGGGCCTGATAAAATACCTTACCTGATACAAAAAATGCATGATAAAGGAATAGCCCAGGCAGATATTGATAAAATCTGCTTTGGCAATTACATGCGGGTGCTGGCAGGTGGCTGGGGTAAAGCTATGTAAGCCGTTTTTGGGAAAGCGGCTATGTCTTTAACTTATGCAGAACTCCCTGCATGATGGCTGCATAGACCCCGGACGGGGTAGAAGCTTTATAATAAACGGGCTATAAACATACAACCTCATCCGGCGGCGCACTTTTGTGCAGATGGGCTGAACTGGCTTTGTCGTTAAGTTAATAACATTGCGGAAATAGGAGTATGAATGGAGATATTCATCCTTACAAAGGGCTTAAACCTTGGTTACTACTAATTGGGTGTTATATACCTTAATCACCTTCACTTGCTCTCCTTTTTCAATAAATCCACCATCGGTAACCGAGTTATAAGGCTCACCGTTTATTTCAACCCTGCCTGATGGCCTTAAATTGGTAAGTGCTGAGCCTGAGGAGCCTATGAGCGCTTGCAAAGAATTATCTTTAATAGAGTAACCATGGCTGTGTTTCAGTTCGCCTACATCACTTACCTTCTTAAAAAACGGGCTGGTAAACAGGCTTTGGCCAAAGGCAACCAGCAATATAAGTGGTATAGCCATAGCCATGGCAACCATCAAAAATGCAAAAGATAAAGCCCCATGTGGCACAAATGTAAAGTTGAAATCAATGTTCCTAACCAAAGCCAGGGCAAGGCCGGTAATAGTAAATAATATACCAGCAGCGCCTATTACAAAAGAACCGGGGGTTATAAATATCTAAATGATTATCAGGATAATACCCACTGCAAATAAGGCAATCTCCCAATTGGCAGCCAGCCCTTCCAGGTAGAGTGGGGCAAAGTAAAGGACGGCCCCTGCTAACGATAGTGCGATGGGCAAAAAGGTGCCTGGTGCTTTAAACTCCAGGTAAATTCCTCCGAAGATAACCAGCAGCAACAAGCCCGAAATAGCAGGATTAATCAACCAAAGCACTGCCCTTTCGGCTAAGGTGCTTTCGTGGTCTTCTATTACATACGGGCCACCGCTAAGTTTAGCCAATATCTCTTCCGGCTTTTCCACTTCGCCGTTGCAATAGCCGTATTTAAGGGCCTCTTTAACGCTGAAAGTTACTATTTTCCCCTTTGCCTTTATGCTATCAATTTCAAGCTTTTCGTCAGCCATGCCTTCCGCTATCAACGGATTTCTGCCGGTTTCTTCGGCGGTGGCGCGCATCTTTTTGCGCATGTAGCTCTGATACTTTTCGGGCATCAGTTTGCCCTCCTGGTTAACCACACAGGCCGCCCCTATGGTTGAGCCAGGCGACATATAAATAGAGTCGCAGGCAATAGAAATAAGCGCCCCGGCAGAGGCAGCGTTGTTTCGGATAAATACAATGGTGGGTATTTTGGTTTTCAGCAGCGCTGTGCGAATCTGGTCGGCATCATCAATAGTCCCGCCGTAGGTATCCATATCCAGCATAATAAAAGAAACCTTCCTTTTTTCGGCCTCTGCTATCGCTTTTTGCGTAAGTCTGTTCATGGCAGGGCCTATTTCCTGATGAATTTCGTAGCGATACACAATTTTTTTTTGTGCATTACTGTTTATTATAGTAAACAGAACCAGGCAAATAGTTGTTAGTATGTGGTGAGTTCTGCTCATAGATGCCCTGCCGGGGTAGTACCTTTGTGGGGTGAAAATAAAACTTTATATAATGAAGAAGGCTCTTTTTGTTTGTTTACTATCGGTAGCCACCATTTTGGCTGCCATGGCTACCCCCGACCGTGAAAGTAAGCACGTAGTTAAAAAAGGGGAAACGTTATCTTCTATCTCCCGGATGTACGGTGTAAAGGTCAAAGACATTGTTAAGGCCAACCCTGCATTGGGTGCCAAGGCTAATATTAGGCCCGGGCAGAAGTTGACTATTCCCGGCGGTAAAGCGTTGGCAATGGGTGCACACAGTACGGATACCATTTATCACACCTCGGTCAAAAAGCCAAGCGCTACAATAGCCGTGCCTTCTACTCCGGAAACCCCGTATAAAGATGAAGATGCCAAAAACAGAACTGTGCTTGCGAGCGCCGAAACAGAGGCTGCATTAGCCACAGTTAACAGCGACCAACCTGTTATTAACAGCAAACCTATGGGCGTATCTGAAACTACAGCCTTTTCGCTAAGAACCAGCACCTCTAACTCGGCTGAATACCCCGGCCTGTTTAATCAATATGGTGCACACGGCTATAAGTTAACCCGCACGCGTGGGGCTGCCAACTTTTTAGAGGAGAACACCTCTGGCAATCCATACCTGGCCCTCTATAATGGCGCTGAAACCGGCTCTATTATTAAGGTTACCAATATGATGAACAAAAAAACGGTTTATGTAAAAGTGGTTGGCCGGGTACCTGCCACTGACGCCAGCAAAGAGGTAATTTTAAAGCTTAGCAACAAAGTAGCTACCGAACTGGGCGCGCTGGATAATAAGTTTTTGGTTGAAGTGGCGGGTGTGCAGCCTTAGTGAATTTGAGAAATTAACCACTTAGGCACTTAGAGAACTAAGTTTCACTAAGGTTTGTTTTAAGTGGTTTCTGAAGATGGATTTGCCGTTTATGATGCTCCATGTATTCCATCTCCTCTTCGCTCTTCGCTTCCCTGTTATAATAAATCATTTCTCATTGGTTCTTTGTGCCCTTAGTGCCCAAGTGGTTATTTTCTCTTATCTCGTTGTTTTTCAGGCTTGACTATAATCACAATTATTTGTTAGCAAATTCATTCTAAATGTAGTGCAGAACATTATTTTTGCCTCGGTTTAATAAGTGCATTATGGTAAGCAGCAATTTAGATTTTATACCCATCCTTCTTCAGTTTGTGTTTGTGGCGGTTTTTATATCGGGCATGATTGCCATCTCTCATTATGTGGGCCCCAAGCGTCACTCTAAAAACAAGGATGCCAATTTTGAATGTGGTGTTAAGCAATATGGTAATGCGCGTATCCCCTTCTCGGTCAAGTATTTCCTGGTTGCTATTTTGTTTGTATTGTTTGATGTGGAGGTAATATTCCTTTACCCATGGGCAGTAAACTTCCGCGATTTTGGTATGGACGGGCTTTGGAAGATGGTGATGTTTATGGGCTTGTTGCTGGTTGGGTTTTTCTATGTATTGAAGAAAGGCGCCCTGGAGTGGGAGTAATGCTAACAGTTGTTATTAACAGCTTAGCCTGAAAACGACTGCGTATCTTTGTTGTGATTTAAGATAAGAATAATGGCTGAAAATATAAAAATGGTAGAAGCCCCTGCAGGGTTTCAGGGCGAAGGGTTCTTCGCCACTTCTTTAGATAGGGTAGTTGGCCTTGCACGCTCAAAATCTTTATGGCCTTTGCCTTTTGCCACATCGTGTTGCGGTATTGAGTTTATGGCCACCATGGCCCCTCATTACGACCTTGCCCGTTTTGGTTCAGAACGCCCTAGTTTCTCACCCCGCCAGGCCGATATGCTGATGGTAATGGGTACCATTGCAAAAAAGATGGCCCCGGTTTTGCGTCAGGTTTATGAGCAAATGGCCGAGCCGCGTTGGGTAATATCGGTAGGTGCATGTGCCTGCTCGGGTGGTGTTTTTGATACTTATTCGGTATTGCAGGGTATAGATAAGGTAATACCGGTTGACGTATACGTGCCTGGTTGTCCTCCGCGCCCTGAACAGATTTTAGATGGCATTATGAAATTACAGGAGTTGGTGAAGAATGAGGCTATGAGCCGTAGGGATTCACCGGAATATAAGGCGCTGCTGGCCAGTTATGGCATTAATATTATTTAGTAAGAAAGCTAAGGGTAAGTAAGTTCAACATGAGTTTAACAAACGAAACAATCAGGCAAAAAGCAGAAGAGAAATTTGGCGAAAGCGTTAGGGCTTTTACTGAGGATGTAGCCGGCATGTTAACCTTTGAGGT
>CAISWS010000037.1 GCA_903889265.1 uncultured Bacteroidota bacterium | reverse complement strand
GCTATGGCGGCGGCGGTGGTGGTATTAACGGTGCCGGTGCATGGAATACACCTTACCTGTTGCAAGCCAACAATACCCAGATAATATATGTAGGAAAGGATTATATATACAAATCAACTGACGGAGGAAGTACCTTTAACCAGCTTAATTCTCCACCTATTGATACCAGTGCCAACGATGGTGTTTATCAGTTACTGGCCGTGGCGCCCAGCGACCCTGATTATATTTACGCAGCTACTTATTTCCATATTTACCGCTCGGAAGATGGGGGAAACACCTTTACGGATATTACCAACGGTTTGCAAGGGTATTTTACCAGCCTGTCGGTTTCATTCGCTAACCCGAAAGAAATATGGGTAGGAATCTACGGCTCATCTTCAGGCCTGCTTAAATCGGTGGATGCCGGTTCGCATTATACTTCATTTACAACAGGGCTACCTGCAGGCACACCGTTTTATGCCACCTGCGTTGCACCGGTAAAAAACAGTAAGGACGCAGTATATTGCAGTTTATCCAGCGCCGGTGGTGTTTATTACCGTGATAGTACTATGACCAGCTGGACTCCATTTAGCAATGGCTTGCCTAATGTTACTGTAGATCAGATTGAGGTGGACTATTGTGCGGGCAAAATCCGCGCAGCAACTTACGGCCGCGACCTGTGGGAGAGTGATCCTTACGCGGTATTGAACGTTCCCCCAACCGCTCAGGCCAGTTATATAAGTGGTGAGGCAAGTTGTACGGATACTGTATCGTTTACTGATAATTCAAGCTATAGTCCTACCTCATGGCAGTGGTATTTTCCGGGCGGTCAACCGGCTTCGTCTACCCAACAAAACCCGGTGGTTATTTACCCTAACGGGCATACCTATACTGCTACTTTTATTGCAACCAATGCCGGCGGTTCAGATACGGTTAAATACGCCATACCTACCAGTACCTGCGTGGGTATTGAGCAGATTTCGGAGAGTAATGTTATCAGTGTTTATCCAAATCCTAACAACGGAAATTTTATCCTTTCAGTTACCGGACAGGCACGTGGAAAAGTGGGCATGGCTGTTATAAATAGCATTGGCGAAAGCATTTACGAAAATGCTTATGCCAAGGACGATGATATAATGACCACGGAATGTTCGCTAACAGCCCTTGCAAGGGGGATTTATTTCGTGCGCGTTACAACCGGTAATACAAGTTCGGTGCAAAAGCTGGTGATTGAGAATTAGAAAACGGGGAATCATATGTTTACGGATTAATAAAATGTGATTCGGTTAAAAAGAAAAAAAGTAAATTAACTTCTTTTTAAAACATGCTTACGGCCTTGTTTTGCAGAATTACCTGAAAGACAAAACGGAAGATTGCCACAGCCTTTTTTCTTTTATTGTTTTTCGGGAAAAGGCTTTGCAATGACAGCTTTTTTAATTTTTATTTCCCTTCTCCCAGCATCAAATCCCTGATTTCCTTTACCGGTGCTGAGCCATAGCTTAAAAACTGTTCGTGGAATTTTTTGAGGTCGAATTGGGGGCCTTGTTTTTGTTTTAGTTCTTCGCGAAGTTCGTAAATTTCGGTGAGGCCGGAGAAGTAGCTGGCCAGTTGCACCTGGCTAAGCGTTGCCCTTTTCCATTTTTCTTCCGACTCCGCGGTTTGCTGAAAAGCCTGGCGCACCAGCAGGTCCAGGGCCTGCTCTTTGCTCATGTTGTTACAGTGTATGTTATAATCGAGCAGAAAATTGCAGGTTTCGCGCAGGTTCCATTTATCGTAAAACAACTGCATCTCGGGTGATTGGGCGTAACCTTGTTCAATCATCATGCGCTCCACATAGCATGCCCAACCTTCAATCATAGCGCCATTACCTAAAATGCTTTTGATAATATCGGGTGTGCGGTTGGCGTAAATAAGCTGGGTGTAGTGGCCCGGTATTGCTTCGTGTATGTTTAGTATTTGCAAAACATAATCGTTGTATTCGCGCAGATAGCTTTCGGCTTTTTCGGGGCTATAGGCGGTAAGCGGGGTAACATTGTAATAGGTAACTGCTTCTTTGTCGTAAGGGCCAGGGGCGTTAATACCTGCGCCTGCCACCCCGGCGGCATACTCAGGTGTTTTGCGCACCTTTAAAGGCTTGGTGCTATCTAGGTCGATAATAGAATGAGCATTGATGAATGTGGTTAATTGCGGTAATTGTTTTTCGATAGTAGCCATAAATGAATCGCGCTGGCAGTGTTGCTCTGAAATCTTATCAATCAGAAGTTTTATTTTATCCAGTGTATCGGTGGGTACTGGTGTTTTATCAAAATACTTAGGCCAAAGCTGGTCGGCCAGTTGGTTCATCTGGTTATGTAGTTGTGTTTTACGCGCTTCGGCTTTCTGATACATCTGGTCGGCGGTGTAGCGCGAGTCTATGTCCAGCAAAAACTTCTTGGCATATAATTCCTTCCCGATTCTGAAGCTGCGCATTTGGGTGGTGTCGGCTTTTGCCAGCACATCATTTTGCAGCCAGGTTACAAAATTTTCAATAGCGATTTTGGCGGCATCTGCTGTTTTGTTAAATTCGGCTTTTTCGGCATCTGTTAGTTTTAACGATTTAAGGGAATCAGCAAAAACCGATTTAAAGAAATATAGCGAACCGTTGTTTTGGTCAATAGCCAGCTTGGTATGTTCAAAGGTAGGATTGCGAATGTTTTGTTTGGCAGCATCGAAATAAGCAGGGGCGTTCTTCAAACGTTGCAAAAGTGTGCGGAGTTTCTGGTCCGTATTTTCGCCTTTGTAATCCATAATATCAAAAATGCCCTCGCCAAGATTGTAGGAGGAGGGGTCCCACTCATAACTTTTAAAATTGTTGACGTTAAAGCGGATGCCATCGGCATAAAGCTGTAACATACGGTAATCGGTTTTATCATTGGCGCTCAGTTCTTCAAACCTGAAATTTTTAAGTCCGGCGTCTATCCAATTGGCAAAGGCCAGTTCGTTTTGTCGCTCGGCTGCATTGGGAATAAGCAGCACTGAATCGTAATTATGAAAGCCCTGTGAAGTGGCAAAGGCAGGATAAGTGGCCCAGAGTTTATCGGTAAACTGCTGTTTAAACGAACTAAAATTTTTATGGCAGGAAGCCAGCAATAAAAGCAGGAGAGGAGCTAATAGTAGTTTTTTCATTGGTTGAAATTGAGTCGCAAAGTAAGAAAAGTTCTGTGTTCGGATTTTGATTCGTTTAAAATGCGCACCATCCTTTTTCATCGGTCATACTGATTGCAAAAAAAGCAGCCAAATAACTTTGGGTTTAAATTCGGAATATTACATTTAATATTGCAAATATTCACCCTCTAAATTATAAACTATGCATAACCTGAAACCCTTGTTAACCATTGCATTTTATTTATTAATAAGCACGGCATTTTGCCAGGGCAAGGCCGATAAAACGGCCGATATTTTGAAGGGCATTAACGTTTATTTTCCAGGTTCGGAGGTAAAGGGGGATAAGCTTGATTTGAACGTTCAGGGAGGTGTTGTAACATTTACGCTATGTAATGTTAACATTGCTATAGTGGATGAACATGATTTCAGCATAGCAACTAAAGAAAAGGGAGAAAAGATTATGAGGGCGGGCAGCCCCACAACATTCGTGAGTCTGGGGACCGTTCGTTCAAAAACTGACAGAATTGTGGAGTTGCTGAACAGGTTAAAGTCGGTGGCTTGCGGAAAATAATTTTCAGGAAGTCTATGGATAACCTTACCTGTTTATCACCAACGGAGTAGTAGTAACGGTGTTACTTTTGTTTCCGGCCCGGTCTATAACATAAATAGCGTAAACTGCGGTTTCGGTATTGTGAGAACTGCTTAGCAGATATTGAGGGGGCAAAATGATGCTTAAATTGCCCTGGATGGCACCGGTGTAACCGTTAGGCGCCAGTTGGGGGATAGTAAACTGAGTTATAACGGTATCGCGGCTATCAGTAACAAAAAGGTTTTTAGTTGCTGTGGCATTTTGGCCGAGGTCGCCATCTCCATCTGTATAGGAAATGATTATTCTGATACTATCCTGGTAGGCTATGCATGGGTTGGGGGCGATTGAATCGAATGTAATGGCCGGAACGGGGCTTATGCCGGAGTCTTTTTTACAGGCTGGTTCTATTGCACAAAGGGCGGTAATAAGGATACAGGTTACTAAAAACAGGTGTTTTGAGGAAATCATAATGTTGCTTATAGTGCTGATGCTAAAGATAAAAATTATGATTTAAACTTTCGAGGTTTAATAATATAGCCGTGTAAAGCGGGCTTTTACAGGGAAGGAGTGCGGAATTCAATCTTAATCGGCAGGGTTCAAATGCTAACAGGTGAATTAATTTTGATAGTAAATTATGAATGCGCAATTATATTTTAGCAGCTGATTCAAATTAGCTATAGATTAACTAATAAACCATTACATGAAAAAAAGTTTACTCCCCTTAATTTTGGTTGGCTTTACCTTACTGACGTGGGCAAAAGGCCCTGTTGCTGGCAATGCCTCATTAGCCAATAACCATGCCCCGCTTTCCTTTTTGGAAAACAAGGGGCAGGTAATGGACCAGAACCGCCAACCACGCCCTGATATACAGTTTGCCATCAAGGCCGCGCCGGGGTTGAATATATTTATTGGTAATGGGGCTATACATTATCAGTTTGGTAAGGCTGAAGGTACGGGAGCGGATAAAGGTTCTTCTTCAGGGCAAAAGTCTCACCTCCCTCTACGCCCCCTCTTGAGGGGGACACTTCCGCGCCGGGGCGCGGAAGCAGATGAGGCTGCACCGGTAAGTTATAGCATGTACCGCATGGATGTTGAGTTGATTGGGGCCAACCTCAATGCCGAAGTAGTTACCGAACAAAAACAAGACTATTACGAAAACTACTTTAACGAGCGTACCGGCGAACACGGTGCCACGGCATATACTTATAACCGCATAACCTACAAAAACATATACCCCAACATTGACTGGGTTTTGTATATGAAGGATGGTCAACTGGAGCATGAATTTGTAATACACGCAGGCGGCAGGGCCAGCGATATACAATTAAAATACGGCGGCGCCACCGGTTTAAAAGTAAATGCCGATGGCAGCCTAACCGCTACCACCCCGCAAGGCATTATTACCGAGCAGGCCCCTAAAAGCTACCAGCCCGATGGCACACCGGTTAAAAGCGGGTTTAAATTGAGTGGTTATGTTTTGAGTTATGAAACAGGAGGGTTTAAGGGGGAGATGGTGATTGACCCGACGTTACAGTGGGCAACCTACATGGGTGGTGCGTTAGATGATTATGGCTATGCAATTACAACTGATACTTTGGGTAAGGTATATATTACCGGCACTACGGTAAGCAACACGGGTATAGCTACTACGGGTGCGTACCAAGTGGCTTATAATGGCAATAACGATGCTTATATAGCTAAGTTTGATGGCTCGGGTAACCGTTTGTGGTCAACATATTACGGGGGCAGTGGTGAAGAATATGGCTATGGAATTACAACTGATAAGACGGGCTATTTATATGTTGTTGGGCAAACCTCCAGCACCGCAGGTGTTGTTACGCCCGGAGCTTACAAAACCGTGTATGGGGGCGGATCTTATGATGCTTTTTTAGCAAAGTTTGATTTCAACGGAGCCGTTATATGGGCCACTTATTTTGGTGATAGTAATGTAGACCAGGGTCTGGGTGTTTGTACCGATAAGCACAATAACATTTATATTACCGGCACCACTTCCAGTAGCAACGGTATTGCTACATCAGGTACCCACCAAACAACATATGGTGGCGGCAATAGTGATATTTATATTGCAAAATTTACCGGCACCGGCGCGTTTAGCTGGGCTACATATTATGGCGGGACTGATGGAGATGAATCTAATGGGATTGCAGCCGATAGTGTTGGCAGGATTTATATTACCGGCTCTACTTTTAGTACCAACGCTATAGCTACTGCCGGTGCATATAAAACTACCATTAGCAGCACCTTAGATGCCTGCCTTGCCGCTTTTGATAGTACAGGTAAATTATTATGGGGTACTTACTACGGTGGCAGTGGCGCAGAGTATTCCGGAGCAGTAACTACAGATGCTGCCGGAGGCATTTATATTACCGGCTCAACAGGTAGCGGCACTGGTATAGCCACCACGGGGACTTACAGGAGTATCTATGCTGCCGGCTGGGATAGTTACCTGGCAAAGTTCAGCAGCAGCGGGGCTATGTTATGGGGTACTTACTATGGCGGTGCGGCAGATGACCGCGCATATGCCGCAACTACCGATATGGCTGGTAACATTTACCTGACAGGCTATACCCAAAGCGATACAGGCATTGCAACGCCGGATGGATATGAAACTCAATTTAACGGCGGCCCTGATATTTTTGTTGCAAAGTTCAGCAGCGCCGGGCAGAGGCTATGGGGCAGCTATTATGGCGGCCCAAACACAGATTATGGTTATGGCGTTGCAGTTGACAAAGCTTTAAATACGTACATAACCGGCTATACATTCAGCAATAGCGGCATAGCTACGCCAGGGGCATTTCAAACAACGGATAGCGGGGGGTACGAAGCATTAATTGTTAAGTTAAGTTTTTGCGATACACCGGTATTAAGCCCGATCACCGGCCCCACAAGCTTATGCGCATTAGGCACTATTACTTTAACTGATACCACCACCGGTGGCACCTGGGGCAGCAGTAATACTAACTTAGCCACTGTTAGTAGCGGCGAGGTAAGCGGCCTGGCAGCGGGCTTAGATACTATTACTTACAGCGTTACCAATGGTTGCGGTACTACTACGGTTAGTTACCCGGTTACTGTTAATGCAGCGCCAACGGTAAACGCCGTTGCCAACCAAACCGTTTGTGCGGGCGATACCACAACCACCATACACTTTACCGGCACAGGTACCGGCACGGTTTATAACTGGACATGCAATAATCCCAGCATAGGCCTTGCCGCCAGTGGCATTGGCAGCATTGGTTCGTTTACTGCGGTAAATACGGGTAATACGCCGGTGGTGGCGCAGGTTACGGTTACGCCGGTGGCGCCAACAAATGGATATGCATATATTGCCAATGAAGGGTCTGGTAACGTTTCAGTCATCAATACTGCTACGAATATGGTAACGGCCACCATTCCTACAGGTGATACACCTTATTCTGTGGCCGTAAGTCCTGATGGTAGCAGGGTGTATGTTGTTAACGCCAATTCTTACAACGTATCCGTTATCAATACATCCACCAATACAGTTATTGATTCAGTTCATGTATATACACCTCGTGGCGTTGCGGTAAGCCCAGACGGAAGCCGTGTATACGTCACCAGCCGCGATTCTAATGCAGTATACGTAATAAATACCGCCACTAATGCAGTTACCAATATAATTGGTGTTGGACTTGCCCCAGGGGGCGTAGCGGTGAGCCCTGATGGGAGCAAAGCTTACGTTACGTGCGGAGGGCAAGGAGGCCCTACCGATACAGTTTCTGTAATCAATACTGCTACTAATACAGTTATCGACAATATTATTGTGGGAACTAGCCCTTGGGGAGTTGCAGTAAGCCCCGATGGAAGCAAAGTGTATGTAACTCATTATTTTATTGATTCTGTCTCGGTCATAAACGCGGCTACTAACACTGTTACTGCTTCCATTAATGTAGGATTTGATGCGATTGGCATCGCGGTAAGTCCTGATGGAAGTAAGCTGTATGTGGCTAACGGTGGTTCTGCCTCTGTATCGGTCATTAATACTTCAACCAATGTAGTCACTGCCACAATTCAAGGAGAAAGCGGACCTATCGGGATATCAGTAACCCCTGATGGAAGTAAGGTATATGTTGCCAATCAGCCTACTAATAGCGTTTACGTAATAAACGCATCTACGAATACTATAATTGATTCCGTAGCTGTTGGCAATGAACCTCAATCTTACGGCAACTTTATAACCAGTGGCACCGGCTGCACCGGCACCCCAAAAACATTTACCATTACCGTTAACCCCCAACCTACCGCAAGCATTATCGGCACAGCTATAGCTTGTGGCTCTGTTAGTTTAACAGCCACCGGTGGCACTACTTATGCGTGGAGTGGTGGTAACACACCTAATAATGCGGATAACACTTTTACCAGCAGCGGCACTTATGCTGTTACTGTTAGTAATGGCGGTAGTTGCAGTGCAACGGCGCAGCAGGTGGTAACGGTTAATACTGTAATAACGGCAGGCATTACCGGCACCGCCATAGCTTGCGGCTCAGTTAATTTAACCGCCACTGGTGGCGGCACATATGCGTGGAGCGGCGGCGGCAGCCCCGGCACAGCGGTCAACACTTTTACAAGCAGCGCTACTTACACGGTTACAGTTACCAATAATAGCTGCACGGCAACGGCCAGCCAGGCGGTAACCGTTAATACTGTACCAACAGCCACTTATACAACCTCGACCGGCCGCACCAGCTTTTGCCAGGGCGATAGCCTTACACTTACCGCTGCCACAGAACACGGATATTTGTGGAGCGGTGGTGCTACCACGCAAAGCATAACAGTAACCCAAGGCGGCAATGAGGGGGTAACGGTAACTGATAATAACGGTTGCAGTGCTTCAACTTCTGAAAATATTTCGGCGTTTAGTGTGCCAACTTCCAGCATTGTGCAGGGCGATACTTCTTTTTGTACCGGCGATAGCATAACACTTACTTCAGCTTCGCAGTTTCAGTATTTGTGGAGCACCGGTGCTACTACGCAAAATATAGTGGTTAGTCAGGCCGGTAGTTATACAGTGAAAGCTACCAACCCGGTGGGGTGCAGTAATACTTCGGCACCGGTTATTGTTACGGTTAACGCCCCGCCTGCTGCGGCTATTAACGGGCCTGCCAGTATTTGCGCTAATTTATCGGCCACGCTTACAGCCAGCGGCGGCACCGGTTATAGCTGGAGCAATGGTTTGGGTACAAATGCATCGGTGACGGTTTCACCAGCTAACACCACTACCTATTTTGTTACCGTAACTGATGCCCATAACTGCAGCGCCACCGCGCAACAAACGGTTAATATAACCAATGCCCCTGTAGCAAGTATAACGGGCCCAACACAAATTTGCTATGACTATGACGTGATTTTATATGCCCATGGCGGCAATACTTATGCCTGGAGTGGTGGGTTGGGAACTGCTGACTCTATTGAGGATTTTCCCGGCCAAAACACTACTTATACTGTAACGGTAAGCATAGGGGCCAACTGCTCGGCTACAGCTTCGCAAACTGTGAATGTTTATCCGGAGGTTTTTATTAATTCGTTTGATACTATTTGTGCAGGCCAAACCTATCCTTTCGGAAACCGGAATTTAAACCAAAGCGGTACTTACAACGATACCCTGCAAACGGTGCATGGCTGCGATAGTGTTATTTTTCTGCAATTGACCGTTAACAATGCTGCGCAAACAACCAGCTATGATACCATCTGCAAGGGTGCAGTGGTGGTTTTCCATAACCAAAGCCTGAGCCAGTCGGGTATTTATTACGATACGCTTCAGGGTTCGGCAACCTGCGATAGTATAGTTGTGCTTAACCTTACGGTGGACAGTGGCAGCGTTAAGCAAATTGACCAGAGTATTTGCAGTGGTTATTCGTACCAGTTTCACCACCAGGCCTTAAACCAAAGCGGCACTTATTTTGATACCCTGCAAACCAGCCATGGCTGCGATAGTATAGTTGTTTTGTTTTTAGTTGTTGATACGCCTGGCACACCCACAATTGTGCGCCATGGTGATACCCTGGAAACACAACTGTTTAGTAGCTACCAATGGCTTTTGAACGGAGCGGTTGCGGCGGGTAACACGCAAAGCATTGTAGTTACCCAAAACGGAAATTACAGCGTTGCAATAACCGGTGGTAACGGATGTGCAGATACTTCGGCGGTGTTGAATGTAACGGGCTTAGGTATAAATGATGTAGCAGGTGGTTATGGCGTTAAGTTATATCCGAACCCGAACAATGGTAGTTTTGTGCTGGAGTTTACGGATGATGTGGTGCGTGATGTTGAGGTTACAGATGCTGTTGGCCGCACTGTTGTTGTTTCTTCAAAAGTTATGAAGCAGCAGGTATTTAATCTGGATGAGCTTGCGGCAGGGATTTATATTCTGCACATTAAAACCGGGGGGACAGATTTGAGGAGTTTGAAGTTTAGTGTGGTAAGATAGGAGGGGTTACACCTTTGCTTAAAACTACAGGTTTTACAAAATGCCTCTTTATAAGTTGTTGATTTTTAGTTTATTGTAAATTTAAGTGTAAACACCTTTTGGAATTTTTTTTGGAAATGTAACCACTTAATTTATTGATTATTAATTTGTTGTGAATTTGTTTTGGCTAAAAAGTGTAAACACCCCTGTAGTTGCAATGTTTGGATGAGCAACCTTTTTTACTAATTGTTGCCAAAAGTGATGTAGCTGTTACTAACTCTGAGCCGGTGCCGCAATAGGGCAACCGTTTTTTCATACATTTGCGCCCTAATAAAATGAGTGGATGGAAAATTTAATTAAGGCAGCGCAGTTTATTCTTAGCCTGTCTATTATAGTGGCGCTACATGAGTTTGGGCATTATATAACTGCCAGGATGTTTAAAACAAGGGTAGAGAAGTTTTACCTGTTTTTTGATTTCCTGTTCCCGTTTCCGAACCTTTTGAACTTTGCTCTTTTTAAGAAGAAGATTGGCGATACTGAATATGGTTTAGGATGGTTTCCACTGGGGGGCTATGTTAAGATTGCGGGCATGATTGATGAGAGCATGGATGAGGAGTTTTTGAAAAGCCCTCCGCAGCCATGGGAATTCCGCAGCAAGCCGGCATGGCAGCGGATGATAATAATGCTGGGTGGTATTATAGTTAACATACTGCTGGCGTTTTTCCTGTATTCGATGATTTTGTTTCACTGGGGTACCAGCTCTTTACCGGTTGAGAATGTGAAGTATGGTTTTGCTGTTGACACGGTGGTGCAGAAAATGGGATTAAAGGACGGCGATAAATTTGTATCCTACGATGGTGGTAAAAAGTTCCGCGGCGCCAATTCCATTTTTATTGATATGCTGCTGAACGGTGCGAAGACCGTTGAGGTAGACAGGGGAGGACAGAAGGTAACGTTACCAGTGCCTCAGAGTATTTATAAAGAAATGCTGGAGCACAAAAAGGCTGAAATGATAGCGCCGATAGTACCGGCCGTTGTGGACAGTGTAGTACCCGGAATGCCCATGGCTACGGCCGGTGGCAAACACAATGATACCATTATACAGATTGATTCGGTGCCTGTGCAATTTGCCTATGAATTTAAAAGGCAGGTAAGTGCTTTCAGAAACAAAAGTACCTATGTTATGGTGCGCAGGGGCAACGATACCGTGCGTTTGAATATTGCAATTCCTGACTCGGCGATTGTAGGGCTGGCTTTTTATGGGCCCGCTAAATATTTTGCTATTGTTGAAACCCAATACGGCTTTTTTGAATCATTCCCTGCCGGCATCGCACGTACCTGGGATGTGTTTGTAAATTACCTTAAACAGTTTAAAATTATATTTAACCCTGAACTGAAGGGGTACAAGCAGTTGGGCAGTTTCTTTACTATTGCGCAGCAATTTTCGCCGCAGTGGGATTGGTTTAGCCTGTGGAATTTAACGGCCTTCCTTTCCATCGCTATCGCATTTGTAAACGTATTACCTATACCAGCTCTTGATGGAGGCCATGCTTTCTTCCTGCTGTTTGAAATGATAACAGGTAAAGTGCCAAGCGATAAATTTATGGAGCGGGCCCAGGTGGTGGGTATGATTATCATATTTGCGCTGATGTTTTTTGCCCTGGGTAACGATATTCTGAGAACGTTCTTTAGCGGACATACTTTCTGGCATTAGACGTTGCGGGCAATCGCATTTTGGGCGTGTTGTACGGTGCATAGTTTATAAACTATATAAGCCAATAAGTTGTTTATCTTTTTCAGACCCGTGTTTTTAAATTCATTCAAAAGATAATCTTATGTCAACAGGTTTTTTTAAAGTGCCAGTGGCGCATAACGAGGTTGTAAAAAGTTACGCACCGGGCAGTACTGAAAGGGCAGAGTTAAAAAAGAAACTGGCCGAAATGCGCTCTGAAGTGCGTGATATACCTATGTTTATTGGAGGCAAGGAAGTAAGAGGTGAAAAGAAAGTGGAACTTCGTCCGCCGCACGACCATAAACATTTATTGGGCCATTTTTATAAAAGCGAAAAGCAACATGTTAAAGAGGCTATTGATGCTGCATTGGCCGCCCGCGAGCAATGGGTAAACGTAAGCTGGGAACACAGGGCTTCTATCTTTTTAAAAGCTGCTGAGCTGATTGCCGGCCCTTACCGTAACGAGTTGAATGCAGCCACTATGCTGGGCCAATCGAAAAATGCCTTCCAGGCAGAGATTGATTCAGCTTGCGAGATTATTGACTTTTTGCGCTTTAACGTTCAGTTTATGAGCGAGATTTATGCTATGCAGCCACAGAGCTCGCATGGCATATGGAACCGTACTGAATGGAGGCCTTTAGAGGGTTTTGTGTATGCGCTTACGCCATTTAACTTTACTGCCATTGCCGGTAACCTGCCAAGCAGTTGTGCATTGATGGGCAATGTTGTGGTTTGGAAGCCAAGTAATACGCAGGTGTATGCAGCGTATGTTTTAATGAAAGTATTCCGTGCAGCAGGTGTTCCTGATGGGGTTATTAATTTAATCTATCCTAGTGGCCCCGATGCGGCAGATGTTATTTTTCAACATCCTGATTTTGCAGGTATACATTTTACCGGCTCAACGGGTGTGTTTCAGGATATCTGGAAAAGCATAGGGAACAATATTCACCGGTATAAAACTTACCCGCGCATTGTGGGTGAAACTGGCGGTAAGGATTTTATTCTGGCCCATCGCTCAGCGGATGCAAAGGTTTTGGCAACGGCTATTGCGCGTGGGGGATTTGAATACCAGGGGCAGAAATGCTCGGCTGCATCGCGCGCTTATGTTCCATCTAACTTATGGCCTGAGGTAAAAGAGTTGCTGATTGCTGATTTGAAAAGCATGAAGATGGGAGGGGTTGAAGACTTCTCTAATTTTATTAATGCCGTTATTGACGAAAAGAGTTTTGATAAACTTGCCGCAGCCATTGAGGCCGCCAGGAAGGATGATGATGCTGAGGTTGTGATAGGCGGTAAATACGATAAAAGCAAGGGATGGTTTATTGAGCCTACGATTATACAGGCTAAAAACCCTAAATACATAACCATGTGCGAAGAGCTGTTTGGCCCTGTGCTTTCAGTTTACGTGTATGATGAAGATAAATACGAAGAGACGATTGCATTGGTAGATGCCACAGGCCCTTATGCTTTAACTGGTTCTATTTTGGCGCAGGACCGATATGCTATTGAATTAGCAACTAAAAAGCTAAACAATGCTGCTGGTAATTTTTACATTAATGATAAGCCAACCGGTGCGGTGGTTGGCCAGCAACCCTTTGGTGGAAGCCGTGCTTCAGGTACTAATGATAAGGCTGGTAGCTTATTAAATTTGTTGCGCTGGGTATCGCCGCGCACTATTAAAGAAACATTTGTACCAGCAACTGACTACCGGTATCCGTTTTTGCATTCGGAGCAGTAGAAATTCAAAGTACATTTTTTCGCACGGAGAGGAATGCAGAGGGTAATAGCCGAGGTTGTTTCCGGGTTATGGATTTGCCTCAACCTCCTGCCTGTCGGCATCCACCTTCTCCATTTTCAGAGCAAAATAGAGAAGGTGGAACTTCATAAGAAAATTGCTTGTATAACTTAATCTTCACCGACTATCTAAATTTCATGAATAAAGAAGCCGGTATCTTTAATTTTTTCCGTCAATCTTCCGCATTAATTCAAGCACGGCGCGCGCTTGTGCGTCGGTGAGGTCCTGGTTGGGCATGCGGACGAGGCAGGATACAATCTCTGATTGTGCTGTAAGGTCTTTATCAAGCATTACCTGTGTATTGGTAATAAAATTCATAATCCATTCAGGGGAACGCCTGTCGGTTACACCTTTCCATCCGGGGCCAACTAATTTTTCGTCGGTAAGCTTGTGGCAGGCACTGCATTTTGAGTCGTATACGGCTTGTCCTGTTACTACCATTGCTGAGTCAAGAGGATGAGTAAGGGGTACATTTGTAAACCTGCCAATTCCTTTTGACGATGAACCGGGTGACATGCTGCCGGAATCGGATTTTACCAGAGATGGCGATGCAGTGGACGGTTGTTTGTTTGAATCGCAGGCTGTTAGCATGGAAATGCATAGGCAGATTAAAACAAGGTTTGATTTTGTTATCATACTCAATTTTTATGGGTTATTGAAAATAATGAATGGTTGAAGACCTGCCCGCTAATTTTAACTGATTTTCGTCAGTCAAATTATGTTTTTGTTGTTGTTGTTATTACCAAAAATGTGACGGATTGCTGATGCAGATCGTTTTCTTTGAAAAGGATATATCCGTTGTTTTGCTTGGTGGTTTTAAGGTCAAAGCGTAAATTTCAACTCTTTTAGATCAATCAATATTATTGCATGCTGTCACTTCAAAATAAAGTAATCTGGGTAACCGGTTCATCGTCAGGTATTGGCGAGGCGCTGGTATATGCACTGGCTGCTGAAGGCGCAAAACTTATTTTATCGGCCCGGCGCGCTGAGGAATTGCAGCGGGTAGCGGATAAAACCAAACTTCCTGCTTCGGAGTACCTGATTCTGCCATTGGATTTGAACGCGCCTGAGTCTTTTGAGGCAAAAAAGGATGAGGCGCTGAAATGTTTCGGTCGTATAGATATACTTATTAATAACGGGGGGGTCAGCCAACGTTCACTTGCCAAAGACACCCCTGTGGCTGTTGACAGACAGATAATGGAAGTAAATTATTTTGGCACCATTGCGCTCACCAAAACACTGATGCCTGATTTTATAAAGCAACACGGTGGGTTATTTGTGGTGGTAACCAGCGCGGTTGGCAAATTTGGTTCGCCGTGGCGCAGTGGGTACTCGGCGAGTAAACATGCGCTGCATGGTTTCTTTGATTCGCTGCGAGCGGAGTTGTATAATGATGGTGTAAAGGTTTTGCTGGTATGTCCGGGATTTATTCAAACCAATGTGTCAGTAAATGCATTAACCGGCACCGGTGCTAAGCTTGGAAGTATGGACGCCGCTACTGCCAATGGCCTTACAGCTGATGAATGCGCGCGGCAAATTGTGGCAGCGGTTAAATCGGGTAAAGAAGAAGTTGTTGTGGGCAAGTTTAAAGAGCGGTTTGCGGTTTTTGCCAAGCGGTTTTTTCCGGGTGTTTTTTCCAACATGATAAGGAAAATGGCGGTGAGGTAATTACAAGGAAATTTTTTTCGCACGCGGGCAGGGAGAAGAATGCGGTGTAATGCAAAATGCATTTTGAGCAAATGTGAAAAGCTAATCAAGGCGGTTAATCCGGGTTGTAACAAAGATTTAGAAAGACATATTTTTATAGTTTAAACAAAGCATATGCGCCGGTTAGTTTTTCCATTTCTATTTGTTTTGTTGACGACTTTTTGCAAGGCGCAAATAGCGCAACACGGCCATGCACATAATGATTATATGCATACCCGCCCGCTTTTTGAAGCGCTGGAAAATGGGTTTGCCAGTATTGAGATTGATGTGTTTTTACACAATAACAAACTGATAGTATCGCATACCGCAACCAGTCTTGATAAGAAACAGGACATAGAAGAGTTGTATCTGAGGCCCATTCAAAAAATTATACGGGATAACGGCGGGCATGTATATAAGGACTATACAGGGCCTGTCATTTTTATGGTGGAGCTTAAAACCAGTGCCGACCCAGGGTATGCCAAACTGAAAGAAATACTTGATAGGTATAAGGATATGTTGGCAGTGTACCACCACGACTCACTTATTAAGCCAGGGCCAATCCAAATACTAATTACCGGTAACAAACCTTATGCAGCTGTATTAAATGAAGAAACAGGTTATGCTACCATTGATGGCGATATTAAAGATTTGAAAGAAACAAAATACCTGCATACCATTACCCGGTACAGTGACCCCTGGAGTTTATACTTTACCTGGACAGGTAACGGGCCTATGCCCCAGGAAGAGAAGGATCGCCTTGATACCCTTGTGGCAGAAGTGCACCGCAAAGGGAAGCAAATCCGTTTTTATGCCATACCTGACAAGCCTGAGGTTTGGCGCATGATGCTTAACGCCCATGTTGATTGGGTTAATACTGATAAACTAATGGAATACAATCATTTTTATCTTACTGAATACAATGGTAAGTAGGTCAATCAATTATTAGCGGGGGGATTCTATTTGTTAAGGAACTATTAAATTTTACAATTTCTGGGCTAAGGTGTCGTTGAATGTTAGTGCACGGTTAGTCTTCAATTTTTGGTTTTCGCCCTTATTTGTAAATTCACGAATCATTAAAACATACTTATGAAAAATATATTGAAATTGATACCGGTGGTAATTTTAGCCGTACTTATTTGTTCGGCGTGTAAAAAGCCTGCGAGCACTACTACCGCCAATCCCAATGCATCACAACACAACCAGGATGTACAGAATACCAAATCTGAATCGGATAACAGTAATACAGATGTAAATACAGCTGTTACCAACACATCGGGATTTGGAAAAAACTCGGCTAGTGAGGCACTCAGTATTTGCGGAGCTACAATCGACTCTTCTCACATGGCTGCATCTCCTCCATACCTGGTACTTAACTACGACGGCACAACGCCATGCAATGGACGCATAAGAAGCGGACAAGTGAAGGTTGAATTAGTGGCTGGTACCCATTGGACTGATGCAGGTGCCCAATTACAGGTAACCTACACCAATTATAAAGTGGTATTTACTAATTTAAATAACGCCTACGTTATGTTTAACGGTACCAAGTACCTTACAGATGTAAGCGGTATTGGTTTAAGCTTTCTGCTAGGCTCGCCAGCTACGATCCGCGAAAGAACTTATGGTATGACAGTTACCTTTGAAAATAACCAGACCAGCAGCTGGAATGATGCAAGGCTTTCTTCATGGACTTACGCTGCCGGCGTATTATCTGCTACCGTTAGTGCTGATACAACAATTGGCGGGCAAACTAATGTAGATAGCTGGGGCCAGACCCGTTATAATACAAGTTTTACTACGGTTATGAATTCGCCCTGGATATCGAACAGTGCTTGCGGATGGTGGGCCCCAATCTCGGGCCAATATACCAGCTCTACAACTGACTTTACGGTTAGTGCTACGTTAGGCCTTAACACCAGCGGTGCCGCTATAACTTCGGGTTGTGCTACTAACTTTAAGCTTTCGTGGACTATCGAAAATCCAAGCTCGAGCGGGTCGTTATTGCTTTCGTATTACTAGGCAGTTTTCAGTTTACTATGTGCAGCTTACAGTTACAATGCAAACCTGGCTTAATCAAAATTTTGCCAGGTTTGCTGTCTAAACGTAATCAGGAAATATCCTTTCTATAAAATCATTGCTGAAAAGGTTATTGGGGTCGTATTTCTTTTTTACGGCGAAGAATTGGGGCAGGGCATCCTGATACATGGACTGTATATGTTCGGGTTTGGTCAGGACGTTTTTTGTGAGGTGCACTTTACCTTTTAGCTGCATGCAAAGTTCTGAAAGCTGCTCCATGGCGCCTTTTATCTTTTCAAATTTGGCAGGGCTTAGCGAGGAAAATGCCATACTTAGGGCATAACCGTTTAAATTATTGGTTGAGGACAATAAAAATCTTTCGTCCTTTGGTAAATACAAGGCATCAATCATGGCGGGTGGCATATTAGCACCCTTCAGCAAACTAAGTGTTTCACTCAAAAAATAATTAAGATTGTGTTCTGTTGCCGGTATAATGAAAGTTTGCTGTACCGCTTTGAAGGTCATTCCCCATCTGCGGCCTAATAATGTGGCCCTTACGTTACCATCCATAAAAAAGGTAAACCCATCTATTGTATCTATGTAGTTATCGCTTATACGGGTATAAACCGAGTAAGCGTAGTTCCAGAACAACTGGCCCATGGAAGGAAACCACTGTACTAAAAATTCAGTAACCAACCTGAAGGTTAGCTCAGGCCGGTGCGGCACCATTTGTTTTAAGCGTGTTTCGCTGCTGTATTCTACCAGGCAGGTCATAGTTCGGATTTGTTTGCCCGAAATGCCAAATGCGGAGTAAACGGTGCCTTTGGTATTACTATCGGTTATCAGGTCTTTATAAAGGTCTGCATGGTTTGGTTTGCGCAGTACCAGAGATTTTACTTTTGCATTTTCGGGTACCGGATAAAGGTTATAGGTTATTTCGGTTACAGCACCGAGATATCCAAAGCCTCCTATTGCGGCGTAAAAAAGATCTTCGTTTTCGGTACGGCTACACCTTCTTGCTACACCATCGGCGGTGATGATGATGAAGCTATCAACCCACTTGCCTTCCTTACCCAGCACCGGCGAGAAACGTGACATACAATTGGCCGAAAACGTTCCGCCGGCACTGGCATGCCCTGTACTAACCATAACCGCTGGTATTAAATTATACGGGCTAACCGCGTTTAAAATATTGCGCCAGTTGGCACCGGGGCCTACAGTAACCTGCTTTGCCGATGCATTCACTTCTATTTTGGTAAACTGTTTAAGTGAAATCAGGAGGTCGTTATTCAACCCTTGCGAGTCGAAAGAATACCCTTCGCCCCTGAAGCTTACTTTGCGATTTTGCTGCCTCGCCATGGCCAGAATGTTACAAAGGCTTTCTACATCTGCGGGGTAGAGTAACTCTGCCGAGCATTGATAATAGCCGCTGTAACTTTTTATTTGTTGTAATTGCCTGTTACCGGCAACGTTTACTGGTTCTTGTAGGTTCATTTTCGGGCGCAAAGTAAATGCAATTGGTTAATTGCATGCATATATTTTTTATGGAAAGTGGCGTTAATAATGTATTGTCGTCAGTAATAGGCAAATAGCCAGCAGTTCCCGGTCAAAGCATCCAGGCAAGCCCGGCTCACCCCGGCATCGCTAACGCTTGTCGCCCCTCTTCATCGCTTTCGATTTAAAGGGGAACATGGTGGGCTTATGTAGCCCTTGCTTTAGGTTTCGAAGCGCTGAGTTAGCCGGGGATGAATTTCCCGCATGCAACCTGTCATTTGGGATTGTATTTTAACAATCGTGCAGTCAGGTAAAAATAAAGTTCATATACAACCTAAAATTACTTAATATTGTGAGGTAGCCGTTTTATTGCGGCCTGGTTTCAAACACATTAATTAAAATAAAACCTGAAATATGAGAAGTTTCCGACCTTATTATAACCTGAGTTTTAACCTGGTTTCCGTGGCTGTTTTATTGTTCTTCTCGGTTTTTGTTGCACAAGCGGGCGATAACAAACTGCAACGGTTTTATGAAAATGCCAGGGTGGGCTATAAAGATGCCAGCGGTAAAGTGGTTGTACCTGCCAAATATTATGCAGGTAGTGAGTTTATCGGTGGATTTGCTATTGTGGTTGATAATGGTAAACGAGGGTTTTTAAATGAAAAAGGGGAGATAGCTATTCCTTTGCAATTTGAAGATGCGGGGCCCTTTGTAAACGGAATTGCCAAGGTTATGCTAAACAAAAAATATGGCTTTATAAACACCGAAGGTAAATGGCTGGCAGAACCCAAATACGATTTTGCAGAAGATTTTACCGAAGGCCTGGCTGTTGTAAAGCTGAATGGCAAGTACGGTTACCTGAATACCAGTTGCGCCAATGCCATTGCACCTGCTTTTGATAACGCGCGCAATTTTAGTATGGGAATGGCACCGGCTAAAAAAGGAAATTTGTGGGGTTATATTGATACCCAAGGTAACTGGGTAATAGAACCTAAATACCAGGATGCATACGGATTTGCTGCACCGGGAACAGCGCGTATAACGCTGAACAATGAATTGTTTTTGATAGATACCCACGGTGCTATACGGAAGAAGATTGAGATGAAGAGTGATGAAGAAAAAGAGGAGAGGAGAGGGAGGCATTGATTAGCCTCACAAGTTGGGATACTTTCGTTACTTCTGTTTCCTGGCAGTCCCTTGCTGGCAGGAGGGGTAGCAAATACAATAATTGCATCTTTAAGAACTTACAACATTAGGGCGTGTTACAACCTTATGGTTTTCAGTTTTTTTCTATCTTTATTTTCAATGAATACCAGAAATGTTTTTGCGAAGGTTGGTTTTTTGATTTTAGCTACTGTGTTGCTGGGCTTTGCAGCCTGCAAAAAAGATAAAGGTGGTAACCTTACGGTTAACTACCAATACAATTACTATCCTGTCGATTCGGGGCATTACATTATTTATAATGTGGATTCTGTAAGTTTTTATTTTGACGGGGGAAACTGGAACCGTGACACAGTGCAGTATCAGTTAATGGCCATGTTTGGTGATACGATACATGACCTGCTTGATTCGGTAAATTTTCTGGTTAGTTATTCTACCCGGCCTAATGCCAATGCTGCCTGGAGTGCGCCTTATGTTACTTACGGACTACGCACCATGACTAACCTGCAGGTGGTGGAGAATGATATCAGGTTTATTAAAATGGTGTTCCCCCCGGCGCTGAGCGAAGCCTGGAATGGTAACCTTTATGTGCCGGTTGATAATAACCCAAACTCGGCCTACGCCATTTTTCAGGGATGGAATTATTTTTACGAGAATGTGGATACTACACTGGTACTTAACGGACTTACTTATAATAATGCCATTGTAGCATCGGAAGTAAATAATATCAGCCAGTTACAAAAAGAAGTGCGCACGGAGGTTTATGCGCAAAACGTAGGCATGATTTACCAGGAATGGGAATCGCTGAACAAAGAAAACGGCAATGGCGGCGATATTTCTTTGGGCTGGGATACCGGTGCGGCACAGGGCTTTAGTATTCATATGTGGGCTATTGCACATTATCCGTAAACCATGAAGCGCCTTTTTTTTTCTGTTTGGCTATCACTTTACAGTTTAGCCGCTTTTAGTCAAAACGAAAGTGCCCTTTACTTTTGGATAAAGTTTAAGGATAAGCAGCATAGCCCTTATTCGCTGAACAACCCATTGCAATTTTTATCGCAGCAATCCTTAACCCGTCGCAGCATCCAGGGGCTGGCACCGGATAGTAGTGATCTTCCTGTATCGCCCGCCTACGTTGATAGTATTGCACCTTATGTTACGAGGGTGGTGCACCATTTAAAGTGGTTTAATATGGTGGTAGCAGAGATAAATGATACCTCCTCTATTGATGTGATCCGGCATTTTAGTTTTGTAGACAGCGTTGCCCCTATTATAAACTACCCGTATAAGGCGCTGAATGTGGCCAATAAACTGGAAGGGCCGGCAACGCCAGTTGACCAGCAGATTATTTACCCTGATGTGCATGGTATTGCATACCACCAGCTAAACATGATGAATGGTGACCTGCTGCATCAGTTAGGCTACCGGGGGCAAGGTGTGATCATATCCATGATGGATGATGGATGCGGCGGGGTTGATACGCTTCACGCGTTTGACTCTGTCAGGCCACGTATACTGGATACGTGGGATTTCGCTAACCCGCTTAAAACAGTTTATAACGACCCCAGTTCAGATGGCCACGGTGCAGAAACTTTTAGCTGTATAGCGGGCAATGTGCCTTATCAATACATAGGCTCAGCACCGGATGCCAGTTTTACGCTATATCATACCGAGGATTTCATACCTGAGTGGGTTATGGAAGAATATAACTGGGCAGCTGCAGCTGAGCGGGCGGACAGCGTGGGGGCGCAGATTTACAGCACCTCATTGGGGTATACTACTTTTGATGATAATGCAGGTAATCCAGCTTTTGCTGACCTTAACGGCAATAAAACTATGATAACACAAGCAGCTAATACAGCGGCCAGTAAAGGCATTTTGGTGTTTAACAGCGTTGGTAATGATGGTTCAGATGCATGGCACTACATGTGTGCACCGGCTGATGGTGATAGTGTTATTGCGATAGGTGCGGTTGATTCGGCAAAAAATGTAGCAGGTTTTAGCAGTCATGGGCCTAATGCTGCCGGACGTATAAAACCCGACCTGTGTGCACAAGGGGTGCTTTCGGCCGTAATTTATAACGGTTTTCCCAGCTATAACAACGGCACATCGTTTAGTTGCCCAACGCTGGCCGGGTGTGCAGCTTGTTTGTGGCAGGCTTTTCCAACTAAAACGGCACAGGAAATTAAGGATGCCATTATGATAAGTGCCGACCATTTCTGGACACCTGATAATAACCACGGCTACGGCATACCTGATTTTTATAATGCTTATCTGTTGCTGCTTACCAATTATAACGGTAATATATTGAGGTTGAGTGATGACGCTGCGGTTTATCCCAGTCCGT
>CAISWS010000036.1 GCA_903889265.1 uncultured Bacteroidota bacterium | reverse complement strand
TGCTGAGGATTGCTGAGTGCTTCTAGCGCCTTGGTTGTGAAATTATTTGCATTCATAGTATAGTATTGAGTATATAGTATTAAGTATTTAGACAAATAGAGTTGCTCAAAGTTGTCAAATAGCGCTCCAAGATTTAATGAGGAAAATTTGGCAGGTGGGTGATGGGAATCAATGACTTATAGTCCGATTGGCCGCAAAATAGATGGAAATTTTTTCCGATGAGTTAGCCTTTTCCCGTAGGCTGTTTACACTAAAACTGCAACACCGGTTGGTTTCAGGTGGAAAGGGGTCTTGAGGGCTGATGCATTAAAAATCAATTTATTATGGAGTTAGAGCCCGGAAAAGTGGAAACCACCCCTACCCCCTTTCCTTCTGGCCTAAAGCATTGGCGTATCCACAAACAGCCTCACGTTTCCGGCGGCATCCTTGCTTTTGCTTTTCATAGCCTCAAATTCTTCCGGACGGTCGTAAATAACAAAGTAGTTGTAGTTATCCTTGATAATGCCCTTTTTAACGTCATAGTAAGGATCGCCGGGGGTGCCGTTTAAGACCGTTATATGCACTTTGTGTTCCTTACGGAATTTATAGGCTGCACCCCGTATCAGTTTTTTAGTGATGTCGGCCCGGCCAACCAGCAGAAAGGGCACTAATAGTTTATCTGTAATTTTCAGCCCATCTATTATCTTTAAAATACCGGTAGGATTTTGCAATTTAAGGTGCAGGTAATCGCCCCAGTTCATAAAGAAACCAGCGGAAAGAATATGGCCCTTTTCATCGGGTATCATATATATCCTGCTGGTGGGTGAAGATTTCAAAATCCGGTCCACCATTTTATTGAACTTCTCCTCGCTAAACATCTGGTTGAAAACAAACGTATCGCGGGTTTCTTTCACTTTTAAATAGTATTCATGCAGCTTTTCCTTGTTCCCGGAAATGTCAACCAGCCTTTGGGCGGCGCCGGAGCTTCCCAGAAAAATGCTGGGGTGCGAATTATTGAGCATCGGAAAGGTTTCAAAAAGCTTTCCATTACGCGCGCTGTTCATTTTCAAAGCATCATTAATGGCCTGGTTTTCGCGGCCCATGCTGGCGTATACAAAGTGAATGTCTTTAAGTATGGTGATATCCAACAGGATACTGAACATGGTGGTAAATATCCTTTTGCGCCTGTAAATGGGTTTGCCATCCACCGTGCGTTCGCTTAGCCTTAACACATTATAGTAATAGCCCGTCTGAACCTCGCCCTTGGTATCTTTAAATTCGATATGGTTGGCGTGTATATAGCCTATCATGTTATAATCATGATTACCCTTGCTATCCGTTGCAGACTGCGGATGCAACATTACAATAACTGTAGCGTCATCAAAAAAATGCTGTACTGATTCGGGAAACTTATGGAAATAGCTTTGAAAGGTTATGTTACCCTCGCCCTTTTCGTTCACATGCTTTTCAGGCACCGACACCACCTCGCGGCATTCGCTGTAAAAAAAGTCAGCATCATCGCGTAAATGAAAGGCAGATAACACCGAAGAAATTTCTTTCATCAGGCTGATGGGAAAAGCCAGCATCACCAGGTCGCCATCAAAGGCATCATCACATTCAATATCGCGGCTGATGTATTTTAATTGAGCGGGGTTGACAGGGTCTTTTCCTTCAATATAATAATAGTGTCGCTTTTTTGAACTCATAGTGGTGGTTTTAAGAGTTATGTGCTTTGAGCTATGGGCCTTAGGTAACAGCTTTTAGTTCAAAACTCATAGCGCATAGCTCAAGACTCAATACTGCAAATTAAAGTAAATTAAGTGTGAGAATACTCGGGGTTTAACAATCCGAGGGTTTTGCCCACTTTATGAAATTTATCAAGGATAGTATCCAGGTGATGGTCCTCATGGGTAGCCATATAGCTGGTTCTTAACATCTGCATGCCCGGAGGGGTAGCAGGTGAAATGAATGCATTTACAAATACACCTTCATCATACAGCATCTTCCAGATGGCAAAGGTTTTTTCGTCATCGCCAATAATAACCGGTACTATGGCCGATTCGCCATCCACCACATTAAAGCCCATATCGCGTAAACCAACGCGCACGCGGTCAGCATTCCTTCTAACCCTTGCTGCCAGTTCAGGCTGTTCTATTAATATATCCAAAGCCGCACTTGCCGCGGCCACCGAAGCCGGTGTTGGCGAGGCTGAAAATATTAGTGCCGGCGACTTGTGCTTTAAGTAATTGATAACCCTTTCAGGCCCTGCCACAAAACCACCCAGCGAAGCCAGCGTTTTACTGAAAGTGCAAACTATCAGGTCTATATCATCCTGAGCATTAAAGAAATGGGCGGTACCCTGTCCCTTTTCGCCTAATACCCCAAAGCCATGGGCATCATCTAAAAATACGTTAGCATCGTACTTTTTGGCAAGCTTTTTAAGCTCATCCAGTTTAACTATGGTGCCATGGGCACTGAAAACCCCGTCCGTAACTATCAGCTTATTGGCATCTGAAGGAACCTGAGCAAGCCTGCGCTCCAGGTCTTCCATGTCGTTGTGTTTGTAGCGTACAACATTGGCGCCTATTGAAGCACCTAACAGGTTACCCGCCACGATGCTGGCGTGGTTATCTTTATCAGAAAAAATATAATCGCCCTTACTGATTAAAGGCAGGATAACGCCCTGACCTGCTTGAAAACCAGTGCTAAACAAAAGCACTGCTTCTTTACCCATAAACCTGGCTATCTTTTCCTCCAGTTGGTTATGTAAATCAATAGTTCCGGTCAAAAACCGGGAGCCTGAACAACTGGTGCCGTATTTTTCAATAGCCTTGATAGCCGCTTCTTTAACCCTTGGATGAGCTGTGAGGCCCAGGTAATTATTCGAACCTGCCATAACCACATGCCTTCCCTCCATAAGCACAACCGGTCCTTCACTTTCCTCAATAGGACGGAAATAAGGGTATATGCCTTTCTCTTTCACTATCTCAGTAAGATTGTAAT
>CAISWS010000035.1 GCA_903889265.1 uncultured Bacteroidota bacterium | reverse complement strand
TTTAAGGTTATTGGCTTCAATATTTATGGTATCAATTTCGCCGTATAGCTGTCGAAGGTTCATCATTTGTTTCAGGTCTTTAAAGAACGATTCATCCGTGCGGCTAAGTTTAAACTGAGATAGGTCGAAACGCTTTTCCCATGAGCCGAATGAGGTGCTTACCATCTGGTAGGTATTTTTAGCATTTTGTTCCTTAGGGTCCATTTCGCGGTATTGCTTTCCGTTTTCAAGCAGCAGGGTAAGGGCCATGGCATCTTCATCCTGTAACATTTTGCCCCCGCTGGCGGTAATAACGTGGTCGTCGCCCTTTCCACTGGTATGGTCGTACACCGTAATATTGGTAAGCGAGTTTGTTTTATCATCCTTCGATTCGGCTTTTATAAAAAAGCCATCAATACCGCTGTAAAAAATACCCGGTTTAAGCGCCATAGTGGGTTTTTGGTGCCTGATATCATACAGCAAAGCACTGAACTTCAGGTTAGCCATGGGCAGAAGGTTATTGGAAAAGTAGAAGGCAAAAATGCTGATAGCAGTTACAGTATAAATCAGGGGTTTCATAAAGCGCAGTAATGATATACCGGCCGATTTGGCGGCAGTAAGCTCGAAGTGCTCCCCAAAGGCACCATAGGTCATAATAGAGGCCAGTAATACCGAAAGAGGAAGGGCTAGCGGAACCAAACGGGCGGAGGCGTAAGCCAGCAATTGTATAAGTACCCAGGTGTTAAGGCCTTTGCCCACCAGGTCGTCAATATATTTCCATAAAAACTGCATTACCAGTACAAATTGCGCAATGCAAAAGGTGAGTATGAGGGGGCCTATAAAACTTTTAATTACTAATTTATCAAGCTTCTTCATGGCAGTTCAGTAAACGCAAATCTAACGAAAGAAGTATGAGTGGGAATCTGATAATTCGGCAATTTGGCAATTAGTTAATTCGGCAATAAAATCCGGGATTTTGCTATTGGCCAATAAAATACACCGGAATTACGAATAAAGTTTGGGTTCTCCATTATCGAATTGCTGAATTAACTCATTATCGAATTAAATAGCCCCGATGGCGTGTTTCAGGTCTTCGACCTGCTTATCCCACAGAAACGTTTGTTCTTTTATTTCTTTGGCTTCGGCGAAATCGGTTATTTCAAGAACTGTGTCGTTGGATATTTCGGACTTATATACGCGGAAAGAGAAGTATTCGTCTTTTTTGCCGCCCTCCCAATGATATTTTACAAATTCATCATCAATCACTTCCGACTGGCGTGCCCGCTGAAAAGAGCCGCCCCATCCGAAAATGAAAATATCTCCCTGCGAGTCGCAATAGTCTGAGAACCATTGCGCCAGGCTACTGGTTTGGGTTAAAAACTCAAACAATATCGAGGGAGAAGAGCGAACGATATATTCTGCGGTAAATTTCTTGCGGGCCATTATAAATAATTCAGGTCACTTGTTAATATGAAACGATGCAAGAATAGAAAATAAAATCAAACAACCAAATTTTTTTTAAACATGCCAAAACAGTAGGGAAATTTACCACTTAGGCACAAAGGGCACTAAGTTTCACTCAGAAAGAATGAAAATTAATCAGTCATTTTAAAATGCAATACAATGGGTTTGTATTTCGTTTTAAAGCTTAGTGTTTCTTATTGTCCTGAGCTTAACGTTAAACGGTGTTTTTTTGATGTATCTCAATAAAAATTTAGATTCATATTATAATTGGGCTTATGTACGAGAAGTTACTGATTGATAAGGTGCTTATTACACTTGAAGTTGGTGAAAGGACCTGTTTATTTATTTTGTTAGGAAAGGATGGTACCATCCATCGAAAGGGGGATGGAAACCCTGCGCACGATTTGGCTCTTCAGCGGGGAGTTTCAACCCAGAAACATTTTGATGCTTTTATGATGACGGTTAACGAGGGCGTATTTGCCTATAGTGGCGTCCGGCGCCAAGCCAATATTTTGGGCGAAGTTTGCAGACTTACCATCATATTTCAGGGGCCTGATGATATTGATTTTTCCTTCCGGGTTGTATATGGTGCCGATTCAGAAGGCCCTCCGGGCGAGCTGGTAGAAATATTAATTAATGCTGTTAAAATTACCGAAAGCTGGTATCAGGAGCAATTGAGCCAATTACCCGAAGAGGAGAAGAAAGGATGGAAATTCTGGAAATAATTGCCGGTGATTTTATTAATGTGTTTCCATCGGCCGGATATGGTACGACATATAATGAAACAACGGAAAGTCATTCATCAATCCTGAAACCTCTTCAGGCGTTTTGCCTTCAAAGGTAATCCACAAAGTCTTTTTGTCTCTCGATACACTATAATCCAGGATCACCCCTGTGTGGAATAGTTCGTCTATATAGCCCTTTTGCCTTTCTATAAGGCACATTAAATCCTGTGGTATATTCATATTGAACACAACTTCAACAACAACTTCGCCCATGGTTCAACATTTACCGGGCGAAATAAACCAAATGATAATACCTAAATGCTGATATTAAACAGGCTGTAGAAACACTGTTAGTATAGGGAACACAAACGTAGTATGGGAAAACAATTTGCTACCAGTTCGGCTATAAATCATTTAGTACCAGCTAAAGTATTATGAGTACAACTCACTTTTTACAATGCCCCACTTGCATAAACGGTGAAGCATGGATACCTGCAGGCAACCAATGCCATAGGTCATACTCCGGCTAAAGTTGATTGAACTGGCTTCGGGAAAATATTTGGTGGGACAGGTAACCTCAGCAATTTCGAAACCGGCATAGAAAATCTGCGAAACCATTTGATTATCGAACACAAAATCGTCGCTGTTGCGCATAAAGTTGATAGAGGTTAATACCTGTCGGTTAAAGGCCCTGTAGCCGGTATGGTACTCTGAAAGTTTTTGGTTGAGCAACATGTTTTGCGTAAGGGTTAAACAGCGGTTAAAAACATATTTATACAACGGCATTCCGCCTTTTAAAGCTCCTCCGCCCAGTATACGTGAGCCAAATACAACCGGGTAAACTTCATTGCCTATTATACTTATCATGGCCACCAGCAGTTTGGGCGTGTATTGATAATCCGGATGCAGCATCACCACAATATCGGCTTCCAGTTCAAGGGCTTTGGTGTAACATGTTTTCTGGTTGCCACCGTAGCCTTTATTTTTTTCGTGTTTAATTATATGTTTAATGCCCAGGGCTGTACCAACTTCAACGGTGTTATCTTTACTGGCATCATCCACCAGTATTACTTCGTCTACCAGGTCAAATGGTATCTCTCTGTAGGTTTTTTCAAGTGTACTTGCCGCGTTATAGGCGGGTAAAACAACTGCAACTTTCTTTCCGTTATACATTCGGTATATTTTTTACTTTTTAATGCCGGCAGATTAATAATAAAACAGTTAGTAAGCTGTATTTCGCACTTCCCTGCTTTTAATACATTTGCGCAAAAGTAACATAAGTGAACATTTTACAAATTACCAAAAAGTTTCCATGGCCTGTAAAGGATGGCGAAGTAATTGGTATTTTCAATTTAACCCGGGGATTTTCAGAGCAGGGGCATCAGGTTACGGTACTTTCGCTCAACACCAAAAAACATTATTTCCCCCCTGATAAATTACCTGCTGAAATTTGTAAGCTGGCTGAATTTATTGCGGTGGATATAGATACCACCATAAAACCACTGGACGCTTTTCGGAATCTTTTTACTGATAAATCGTACAATATTGAGCGGTTTTATTCAAAAACCTTTGAGGATAAAATTGCTGAAACCCTTACTAAAGGAAGTTTTGATGTTATTTTACTGGAGGGTATTTATTTAATGCGCTACATTGACGTAATACGGAAGCATACAAAAACAAAAGTGCTGTTACGGCCGCAGAACGTTGAGTTTGTAATTTGGGAAAGGTTGTACGAAACAGAAAGCAACTGGTTGAAAAGGCAGTACCTGCATATACTCGCCATCCGGATGAAGACTTTTGAACTGAATAACATTAACCTGGCTGATATTGTGGTAACAGTATCGGAAACAGACCTTGGGATTTTTACTGAATACGGATTGAAGTTACCGGCAACTTCGGTGCCCACCGGTTATGTTTTTGATACCCTGCCCGAAATAACGGCTAAAGAAGAAAACGCCGTTGCCTTTATTGGCGGCATGGACTGGATGCCGAACCGTGAAGGTGTGGAATGGTTTATTAATAAGGTTTGGCCCATAGTGTTAAGCCAGCTTCCTGATGCAAAGTTTTATTTGGCGGGCAGAAATTTTCCGGCGGAGATACGGAACCTGAAAGTGAAGGGATTGGTTGTGGTGGGTGAGGTGGAAGATGCGAGGGAGTTTATTTTATCCAAGTCAATTTCCATTGTGCCTTTATTTGCCGGTAGTGGTATGCGCGTAAAGATTGTGGAGGCGATGGCTTTGGGCCGGGCAGTAATTTCAACTTCGGTAGGTGCCGAAAGTTTGAAGTACACCGATGGAGGTGATATTTTGATAGCTGATGACGCCGCCGTGTTTGCAAACGCAGTTGTAAAAATGCTGAGCG
>CAISWS010000034.1 GCA_903889265.1 uncultured Bacteroidota bacterium | reverse complement strand
GCTGTAAGTAAGTAGCTGAAATGTTTTAGGGTCGAGGTCCCGGCTCAGGGTATCGGTAATAAGGATGTTGGTTGCCGGGGCATTACCGGTGTTCTGAAAATGGATGGTGTAAACAAGCCAGTTTTGAGAAGTATCTATCTTGCCTTCAGGTGTTACAATCATTTCGTTAGGGTCGTAACTGGTATGCACCTGGTCGCAAAGGCTCATAGTGTTATTGGACGGAACAATATCGCCCACCACCGGTGTAACACTGGCATCAAAGCAAACAAAGTCGCCAATATGGGCCGTTGAATTGGTGTGAAAATCCATAGAGAAGGTGCTGCTCATGTTCATGTTAACAGCGCCAAAATCAGGCACATTCCAGGTTATAACATTGCCGTTTACCGAAGAAGGCATTAAACCGCCGCTGCCCATGCCGGCAAAAGTTATGGGGCCGTTAAAAGTAATCTTCACCTGCCCGCCTACGCCGTTGGCGCAATGATAGCCCCATAGCTGCGACATATCGCCAATAGGGAAATTTACATTGCTTGTAGTGTTAGGATAAAACCCTCCCCATGCAGCGCCATCAACCCCTAAATCATAACCATGCCTGCAATCCATACCAAAATTAAAACCGTTCAGGTAAAGTTCCTGGCTATCAACGGTGGTGGTGTAATGGGCGGTATCGGGGCAGTGTGGTGTAATGGGCAGATAAGCAGTGTCTACCTGTATAATGTAATTGCCATAAGTTATTTCATCAAAACTATAGTGCCCCTGGTAATCGGTACCGGTGGCTTGCAATAAAACACCACTGCCATTTAAAAACTGAATGGGCACATTTTGCAAAAGCCGCTCGGTGCTGTCCATGGCGCAGTTTAAATGCAGGCTGGTATCGTTATTGTAAACAATACCCGCCTGGTTGGCATATTGCGGGCAGCCGTAAATATTACCCGATGTATCGCAGGCAGGCACCGAATTAATTGCCGGCGTACTGATATACTGGCACGTAGGAAACAACCTTGGCAAACACTGCACTGAAGTATTACTGAAATTGATAGTAAACTGCTGCACATTAGGCAGGCTGGGTATGCATTGCAGTAAAGGATTGTTGTGGCAATCTAACTGCTGCAGCATAGTGGGTAACTTAGGTATGCTGGTTAAGTTATTATCATTACAAATAAACGTAAAAACGGTGGGGGCCTGTAAATTGGTAATACTGGTTATTTGATTATGCGAGCAGTTTAAGATGAACAGCGTGCCCCAGTAAGTTCCCAGTCCGCCAAGGTCCATTGAAGTCAATTGGTTGGAGTCGATATACAAGCTACTTAAATAATGATCGGCCCCCAGGTTGTAAGTACTGATGCGGTTTACACCGCAATCAAGGGTGGTCATATTTCCCTGCGGCAGGGAGGTTAGCTGGTTCCGTCTTACATTTACACTGGCACTGTAGCCGCTGGTGGTAGAAAGATAGGGGAACGTGGTAAGGTTATTATCACTTAAATCAAGGTAACGCAGGTCGCTTACACCCTGGCCGGCGCTTACGGTAAACGAATGCATACCGTTGTGGTTGGCGTTAAGTGTAGCCAGGCCAAAGAATGTATTATCTATATTAATTGTATCAATGTGGTTGTTGTTTATGGTAAGGGAGAAATATCCGCTGAAACGTTCGGCCAGCTGCGCTGCAGGCACCTTTGTAAAGTTATTGTTACTGAGGTCTATACCAATGGCAAGCGCGCTGTGGTTCTGGTCAACCCAGCTGATATAATGGATACCGGTGAGGTCGCTGATGTTGTAGCCCCGCATATCAAGTATACCGAAGTTGGGTGCCACCTTCTGAAAATTTAGCGAGGTAGAGGTATCCAGCGTGTTGCCTGTCATGCAGGTATCCCAGCCATTGGCGCGCAGCCAGCTTGCAAAACCGGTATCGGGTATGGTAATATACTGCGCACGGCTGCTAAAGCTTAAAGTAAATGTTAGCAGTAATAAGGGTAAATATTTTTTCATATCCACGGGTTTTATCAACAAATATATTTAATACAATCAAAGCAGCGCGTAATCGCCATTAGGGTTAACATTTACCGGATATCACAATACAAACATGACTGAATAAAGTGGCTGAAAAAAGTACTTATTTAAAGGTCTTTACGGTAACTATTCTGATACATTTTAATTTATTGCAGCGAAATACATTTATGTAATACCATATTTTTGAGGACATTTTGGTTAATTTATACCGTTGATTTATTTTACCTTTTGATGGGCTGTTTGATTCCCTGAACTCCTACCCCACCAGGCGCCGCTGCACAAAACTGCAAAAAAGGAGATGCCGGGTATGCTACAAAATAACACTCCCTTCCTTACCCCACAGAACGAATAAGGAAGGGAGTGTTACTTTAATCTAAACCGCAAACTGAAAACTTACTCCACCACCAATTTACCATACGCCGCAGGTTTACCTGTTACCAATATGCGGTACAGGTAAACACCGTTAGCTAATTGCCCTTTATGAACATCAAACTGGCTGTTATCAATAGCAGGTATGGTTTGTTGCAGTCGGCCGGTTACATCGTAAAGCTCAAACCCGAATTTTTCGTTGATGCCGGTTACTACGATGTGGGTTACATCGTTAAATGGGTTGGGGAAAGCCTTTACGTTGATGTTGTTACTGTTGCTTACCTCAAAAATATTGAGTGGCAATGCTTCGGTATCGCGCACTGTGTTGGTTACAACGGCGGTGTTATAATCGAAATATACGTAGGCGGTGTTGTTGATAGTGGTGCCTATAGGCAGGTTGTGTTTTTTATGCACGGTAAACATAATAAAGCGTTTGCTGGCACTTGGGTTGGTGGCGCTGTCAACTACGCGCAGGGGATTAAACGTCCAGGTAAGGATACCGTTGCCTGATATATTGAAGGCCGAGTATTTATCGCTGCTGGCAATGTTGCGCACGGTGGCAGGGTCCAGGTTAGGTGACAGGGTATCTTTAATCACTATAAAATGTGTTGAGTCGGTGCCGGTGTTTTGGAAGTGGATGGTGTAGGTAAGCACTGAATCCTCAGCAGTAACAGGGCCTGATGGAGAAACTGTTTTCTCGTTCGGGTCGTGGCTGCCAATTACGGTTTCAGAATAGCTGTATTGGTTATCGCTGGTATCGCAATCGCCCGCTTTAGGCGTAATAGTAAAAGTGCTTTGCAGCAGGTAGTTTAAGCTGAGTGTTGCAGGCACCTGAAAATACCCGTCTAACTGGCTCCAATATCCATTATCAAGGCTGGATACAGAATCAAGCGACCATGTTAATACGTGATGGATGCTATCAACATTGGGGGCTGGGGTTTCATCAGTATACAAATAAGTAAGGTTGGTATCATAATTAAAGGTAACGGTTGCCGGCCCCACAAAAGGAATTTGAGATGAGTTATAAAAAAACACCCAGTATTGTTTTATAAAGCCGGGGTTGGCGGTGGTCCAGCCGGGGTGTATGCCCAGGTCAAAACCGGTTGAGGGCACCAAACCGATATTATTATTATTACTTATAGTTCCTATAACCGGCAGGTATACTGTTTGGGTACTATTGCCGCAAAAAGTAAAGTTGCCACAGGTATTTGAATAGTAATTCATAGCACTGAGCGTATAAGTGCCGGTATCGGTTACATCAATATTGTAGTTTCCGTTGTTATCCGTAAATCCGTAAAATGCATCGCCGGTTGATGAGGTAGCCATCACTATTAAATTCGTTATAGGCGTGTTGCCGGCCGGGTTGCAGGTGCCGGTGCTGTCGTAAAAGGCGGTTCCGTTTATAATGCTTTGGCAGGTAGTTTGCAGGTAGGTAAATCCGTAAGCCTGGCACCGGGCCGAGTCCGTAACTGTAACCGCGTACTCCAGGGGAACGGAAACCTGGATACTTGACGTAACAGCACTGTCGTTCCAAAAATAAGTATAAGGCGGAACCCCACCACTAACCGAGGCAGAAATGATACCGGGCTGGCTGCAATTGGCACCTGTGGTATTGAGGTAAACATAAAAACCATAGTCGCTGGCAGCATTCAAATTATAAAAATATGTTGCCTGGCAACCATTGGCATCATCAAGGGTTACCTGCCAAAGGCCGGCAGAAACGTTTGTGAAAGTGTCGGCAGCCTGCACATAGAATACCGAATCCTGCGTGCTGTTATCCGGATAAAAAACAAAAGGCAATGCGCCGCCCGCAACCGATAAAATAATTTCGCCGTTGGTTGAGTTGGGGCAACCCGGTGCAATGGCCTGCACCAGCGAAATTACCGGTGTAAGGTTTACAAGCGTATCAAAATAAGTGGCGGTACATCCGTTTGAATCGCTTACCGAAATAATTTCAAGCCCCCATGGCGAACTGTAAGGTATTGTTTGCGGCGTACCGCCGGTTGTAACACTATCGTTGCCCCAGTTGATGGTATACGGCAGGGTGCCACCGGTTACATCCACAGTGGTGGTAACAACCTGGTTATTGCAGGGCGTACCAAAATTACTAACGGAAATTGTAACCGGGTTAGTAATGCCGTTAACAGTATAAGAATATGATGCAGTTACCGTGGTTTGCGAGGCATCGGTAACGGTAAGGCTGTAAACGGTATTTTGCGCAACCGTGGCTGCGGGGTTTGCGCAACCGGTGCATGATAATGAGCCGGCGCTGGCCTGCCACTGGTAAGTATATGGCGGAGTGCCACCGGTTACTGCAGGTTGAAGGCCAATGTTACTATTAGTGCAAACCGTTTGGCCGCCACCTGCAGCTAATTTTAGGTGACAATTAATAATAACCAGGCTATCGCTTACATTGCCGCTGCCATCGTTTACCGTTAGTGTTACCGTTATATTGCTGGTAGCACTGGCTGGCACGGTAAGGCTTGGTGTGGCTGTGTTTGCGCCTTGCAAAACGCCACCGGCGCTGGCCGCCCAGGTATAGGTTATAGTTGGGCTATCGGTGCCGTATACCAGTGCATTCATGTTAACGGTTTGCCCCTCGCAGGCGGTGGTTTGGCCGGCCTGTATTTGGGTGGAGTAAGGAACATTAACGGATACATAAGCCAGTATCTCCCAGTTTTGCTGATAGATATATGCACAGTTAAGCGGTATACCTGTGAGATTGTAATAATACAGGTTATTTATAGAATCAACCGCAGCGGTATTTACACCAACGCTATCTATCTGGCCAAAGCTGCTACTACCGGCAAACGGCGAGGGGTAAGCGGCGGAGGCAAAGG
>CAISWS010000033.1 GCA_903889265.1 uncultured Bacteroidota bacterium | reverse complement strand
TATAATATATGTCGTTTATTTTCTGTTCCAGCTGGTCTAAGTAGCGATTGACTTCGGCACCTCTCTTTACCGTCAGTTTTACCCGCTGGCGCTTCTCATCCCAATCACACGTGGGTATCTTCATACCGGTGAGCGCGCACAAACGGTTCCCATCGTAGTTGAAAGACAGCTCCACGTTCCTTGGCCGCAGGAGGCTTTGGTCTGGCCAGGAGCTGCGCTTCTGGACGTAGTATCTTACAAGTTTCTTTATCTCCCTCACTTTGGTTTAATTGATAGCTCATGCGCAATATAGATTCAGGTCTGACAGGGCTGCTGTCGTGCTCAAGTCGGGTAGTTGCCTTTTATGCCGCGTCGCTTCAAGGCCCGATCCAGTTGATCGGGCGTCCAATACGGTCGGTCTGATAAATCGCGCTTGGGTTCGGGCAGGTCGCCAGTTTTACGGTAGTTCCCTACTGTGTGCCTGGTTACGCCCAGCAGTTCGGCAACCTGGTCTGTATACAGGCGCTCCTCTTGCAGAAGTAGCTCCTGTTTAGATATGAGCGTCTGCTTTATCTCGTCTCTCATCGCGGCCATCTCCTGCCGGACGATGGTTCGGAGCACCTCCTCGAGCAGTGACAGCTCTATTCCTATGATGCCTTTGATGTGTTCCATGAGACGTTTACCGTTGGTTTGTTCATGGCATTATATGAGAAGCGGGGCGAAACGGGCTCGTTTGCCGGAAGATTATTTTGGGCGGTTACATGCACAGGTTACATGTGATTCTACCTACTAAACGACGAAAGCCTTGCTGGGCAAGGCTTTCGCGAATCATTAAGTTGGCCCAGCTGGATTCGAACCAACACACACAGAACCAAAATCTGTAGTCCTGCCATTAGACGATGGGCCAATCTGTTACCTACCCTAAAGTTGGTAAAGAGGGTGCAAAATTAATCATCCTTAAAACTTTTGCAAGTCTGTTTTCGCTTTTTCGAAAGAAAATGACGTTTTACCGGGCTTAGCCATCACTTAAACCCAGGCATTATTATCTCATAGGAGGCTATTAATCAGGGTTTACCATTCTTTCTTTGGCCATCATAAGTAAAACCGACCCTTCATTTAAAAGCATCCAGTAACAGCCTAAATCGCCTATAGCTTTGGTAAAGGCATCATATTCCATGGGTTTAACAACGTAGCTGTTAGCGCCCAGGCTGTATCCTTCAATTACATCCTTATCCTGGTTAGAGGAACTTAGAATTACCACCGGTATATTTTTAGTGCGGTCGTTGGCCTTCATCTGGCGCAATACCTCCAGGCCGCCAATTTTAGGCATGTTCAGGTCCAGCAACACAACCCTCGGGTTCGGCTTATGGATACGGTCGGCAAACGGGCCGCGTGCGAAAAGAAAATCCAGGGCTTCAGCCCCGTCTTCAACGTGCACAAGCTTTTTATCCAGGTTGTGCTCCTGAAGGCTCATAATGGTAAGCTTTGCTTCACTGGGATTATCTTCAACCAGCAGGATGTCTACGATGCCGTTTTCCATGTTTTGTGTTTTATTGGGGTGATAAGTTTATACAGTAAAATAAAAAGTTGCTCCTTCGTTTGGTTTGGCATCGGCCCAAATCTTGCCGCCGTGCTTGGTTACAATACGGTGTACCAGTGCCAGGCCTACACCAGTGCCCTCGTACTCCGATACTTTATGCAGCCTTTGAAAAACAGCGAATAGCTTATCCGAGTGCTCCATATTAAACCCTGCACCATTATCCTTGATATAAAACACCTGCGAGCCATTAAGCCCGGTAGAGCCTATTTGAACCATAGCGTCCTCCTTTTTACGGGAATATTTTACCGCATTTGAAATCAGGTTAGTCCACACCTGTTTAATTAAGGTAACATCACAGTTAGCCAGTTGCATTTCACTAACATCAATTTTAACCCTGGCTTCCGGATTTGCTGCTTTAACTTCTTCTATCACTTCCTGCACCACGGCATTCATATTCACTTTGTTTTTGGTAAGCTGCGCCCTGCCCATCCTGGAGAAATCAAGCAGGTCATCCACAAGGCTGCCCATATGTTTGGCATTTTTAATCATATCGCGCAGGTTATCCTGCTCATCAGGCCTTAACCGGTCAGCCGCCGTTTTTAATATCATTTTGCCAAAGCCCTGTATTACACGCAACGGCGCCCGCAGGTCATGTGAAACGGAATAGTTAAATCCTTCCAGCTCTTTGTTTACAGTTTCCAATTCGCTGGTCCGCTCCAGCACTTTCCTTTCCAGGGTTTCGTTCATATCCTTTAGTGCCTTTTGCTCAAAACGTTCCTGTTCAAGCTTATTTATTTCAAAAGCCTGCTCAATATAAAGCTCGTTAGCCTTTTTAAAATTATAGGCCCATAACCCCGAAATAAAAAAGATTGCTGCGGCCAATAGTACATGTATTATAAAGGTTTGCAGGCTCATATAATCAAGTTGGGTAAAATATACTTTATCGTACCCTGAGTACTGCAAATAGCCAAACAAGGCATGGTGCACAACTACCACAAGGGTAAGCGGTATTTGCAGTTTCCATTTTTGATAAGTAATTAATATGGCACTTGCAATAAAGGCAACAAAGTGCATTTCAAACAGGCCATGCATCTGGTAAATATACTGCGCCATAAAGATACCCAGCACGGCGCTCAGTATGTATTGGTATAAAGATGAATCGGGCAAAACATATTTGGCCGAGTAATACGCAATAAGCGATAACCCGCCTATCCCGATAGCTACGTTCCAGGTATCGTAAAAACCGGCCAGCGCTAATCCACCCAAAAAGAAGGCCATCAGGAAGTAGTTCATCAACCTGTCCGACCTCAGTTTTACATCTTCCAGGTATTCGCCGGTATGTTCCATTTGGCCCGGCAGGGTAATTGATAATGTTTCCATAGCTTTTTATTTTTTGCAATAACCCTCACTTACCTGGCAACCATAAGCCTTTAAAGCAAACTGGCTGAACAGGGGTTTGGTATCGTTATTTAAAAGTGAATCAATAGCCATTTTTACAAATTCGCTGTTTTTATCGGTGCAGTACCGGCTGCGGTTATAATTTCCCCGGTAATACAATTTTCCATCTGCATCCAGTATCGCAGCCTGGGGTGTTGAATAAACCCCGCATGTGGCAGCTAGCGTGGTATCACAAACAACAGGCACATCCAGACCATACTTGTCTTTTATTTCAGCTGGCGTGTAATGGCTTGTTTTGTTAATTACCACCACTGCAAAATCCAGCTTGTCGCCATATTTTTTTGCCAGGCTTTTAAAGTGGGGTATGTTAAACTTTGAACAAGGGCAATCAGGATTAAAAAAATGTATCAGTAGAGGTTTACCATTATTTTGGGCAAGAACACCGGCCAGGTTAATGTGCTGGCCCAATTGAACGTCACTATAATTTTGAGGAACCGGCGTAGGAAGGCTATAGCGCCATTCGTTATACCAAAACAAGGCACAAATAGCACTAAAAACAACGGTTAGCCAGCAAGCAAGTAATAACTTTCTCATTACTCCTGAAAAATTGTTACTGTTCAGCAATATTATACGGGAATAGGTTTATTTAAAAGAGCACATTCAATTGCATAAAGGATGCTATACCCTTGTTTTCTTGTGGTAGAGATATAACTTCGGATGC
>CAISWS010000032.1 GCA_903889265.1 uncultured Bacteroidota bacterium | reverse complement strand
TTTACTACACAGTTAAATGTATCGTTATACAACACAAATGAGGGCAACCGAACCATTGAGCTTTTTGATATGCCGGGCCGTAAAGTTTTTAGCAAGCAGGTTTACGTTCGTGCCAATACATTTGAAATAGTTGCGCTGGAGAACCTGGATGGGTTGAATGAAGGAGAGTACTTTTTGCGCATTGACAAGCAGAAGCAATTTACACATCCGGTGGTAAAGATTAAGTGAAAAGCCAAATCATCCCGTCCAAAGCGGCGGACAACTTTTTATTTGAAAATGCGGGGAGTGAATAGCCGATATTAGTTCCCGATTTGCATTTATTGAAGATGTTTTATGCGGAACAAGGAACCGGAGTATAGAAAAAAGCAGAGCGGACTACCCGGTGTTTTAACACTGCGCGGTCCGCTCTGCTAATAATTGGTTTATGTGTTTGAGGTGGTGTTACCTGGCTACACTTACCATCATAACTTTCGAAGCTCCGTCATTTTCGCGGATGGTTACAAAGTAGATACCTTGCGCATAAGCAGGCATAGCTATTTCGGCCTGTATTGCTACATGTAAATTGCTTATCAGGGTTTGGCCCGTTAGGTCGGTTACCTCAACAACCCGCTCAACATTGTCGCTGAAAGCCAGTTTAAAGTTTCCGTTGTTTGGGTTAGGGTACAGGCGGCATGCAAAAGAGGCTTCGATATTTTTAATACCGATAGTTGAAGTATCTTTTGCGGTGTCGGCAGGTGCGCCGGCATTTCTGTAAATCTCCCAGTAAGGGCTGCTGGTTGTGCCAAGTTCGGTATTGCCTGCGGTTTGCAAATTGCCCTGATATACCAGGTCGGGGAAACCGTTGCCTTCTAAATCCATAGTGGTCCAGCTCCAGCTGCTACTTGCATCGCCGGCAGCAGTTGAGGCAAAATCCGAGGTATTGTTGAAACCTAAGTAACCACCGGCGGTAGTTGTTTCGCCGCCATTAGGTATAAACCAGTAGCTTGAGCTGCTTGCAAAACCAGTTCCGGTATTCAGAAACACTTCCCAATATGAACCTGCGCCCGGGCTCCATTCTGTTGGGCCCTGTACGCCCAGCGATGCAGTAACAACAAGGTCTGGTTTCCCATCGCCATTTAAATCCATAACACTCCAGCTTTGGCTGTTAACGTTTTGTGCAGGATATGTGGCAATGTTTGAAATTCCATTAAACCCTGCACCATTGTAGCCTGCACCTGAAGGGGTAGCCCAAGCTGTAGCGGATGCTGCAAAGCCAGTACCGGTGTTTAAATAAACGTGCCAGTTATTAGATGCTACTTCGCCAACGGTACTTCCGCTTAATACACCTGTTACAACCAGGTCTGGTTTGCCATCTCCGTTGATATCCAGCAGGCTCCATGAAGCGCTACCGGTTGATTGACCAGTGGCCACATTGCTGATAGCATTAAACCCGAGAGAATCGCCGTTTACAATTGCACCTCCTGATGGAGTTAGCCATGTTGTAGGAGTTGTTGAAAAGCCGGTTCCGGTATTTAAATAAACATTCCATTGCTCCTGATGGCCAACCTCATCTTCTGTAGGCCCTGCAGCGGTTAATGCAGCGGTTACTACCAGATCTGGTTTGCCGTCACCATTCATATCTACTAAACTCCATGAAGCACTATAGTTTTCCTGGCCTGCTACTCCTGTTCCGCTTGTGAAATTAAATCCAAGAGTGGTTCCGGTTCCTCCGCTGAGGATAGTTCCTCCTGTTGGAGTTACCCAGTTAGTGGCCGTAGAAGAAAAACCGATACCGTTATTTAAATAAACCTGCCAGTTTTGATTAACAGTTCCGGCACCAAATTGTGCGCCAACAGCCCCGGTAACAATCAGGTCTGGTTTTCCATCACCATTCATGTCTACAAGGTCCCATGATTGGGTCCCAGCGGCCGAGGTGGTAGTTGAATTGTTGCTGGTAGCATTAAAACCAAGTACGGGTATACCGCCGCCTGCCGGTGTAGCCCATGTTGTAACTGTGTTTGAAAAGCCTGCACCGGTATTAAGGTGAACCTTCCAGCCCCCGGTAAATTCTGTTGACCCACCAGCGCCAAACTCAGATGCAACAATAAGGTCAGGCCTCTTATCGCCATTCATATCAGCTAAAGTCCAGGTTTGCCCGTTGGTAACAGTACCTGTGCCACCGGATGCGTTAAAGCCTAATTGGGTGGAACCGCCATATGCGCCACCAGCCGGGGTAGGCCAGTTAACAGGGGTTGTATTAAATTTAAGTGTTGACTGCGCACGCATATCCAGCACAGCCAGGAACATTAAACAGGAGTAAAAAATTTTTTTCATTAAAATAGTTTTTATAGTGATTTAATTGTTTTCCCTGAATAAGTGTGAGGGATGGCTGCGATAATACGAAAAATTTACATAGCATATGCGTTTTAAGAGGAGCTGTTTTTGCTAATTTTTGCTGGTTTTTAAAAGTTGATGGTAGTAGATCTATTGTGGTATAAACCACTACATACATGCTGATTTAAACGCGCAGGTTTATTTATCATCATTCTCTGCCATTAAAACAAAAGCGGCGTGTTTGGGTGGGGGCATATGGTCAGTATTCCCTTTTATGCCGGCCCATATTACCGCATTTAGCTCTGCTTCTGGTGCCCTGTCTTCTTTGGTAAAGTCGAAATATTCACTTTTGCGCTGCCATTCGTTTATGGCAGTATTCTTTTCAAACAGGTCCGTTTTTGCACCTATAGCTTTAAAGCCTGATGCATCAGCGGTAGTATTAAAGCATCGCCACAACGGCTCGGCGGCGGCGTCGTATTGGCTCATGGGGGGGAGGCCCAGAATTAACTCCATAGTCCTTAGAATCGAAGAAGTGGAGTACGAGGTATGGTCGGTAAAATTCCGCTTTACAAAACCGCCGGCAACATAAGCGGGACTGCGGTGTGCATCTACATGGTCGGGGCCGGCCTGTGCATCATCTTCCAAAACAAAAACCACGCTCTCATTCCAGATGCTGCTTTTGCTTAAATATTCAATAAACAAACCTGTTGCCAGGTCGTTATCAGCCACCTCGGCAAATGGGGTGCCGTGGCCTATTCTCAGTCCTTCGGTATGGTCGTTTATAAAACGCAGGGTGTTTAAACGGGGCACTGCATTAATAGCCAGTAAGGAATCAAAATCTTTTCTCCATTGCCCGAAACGGGTGGTGTCCATTACAGACTGGTCCCAACTGGTATAAAACGGGCAGAAATGGTTTTTAAGCACCGGTATGTTAGGCTTGTAATCATCGGCAAACTCACCGTAGGTACGGTAAGTAACGCCGTATTTTTTACAGTATCCCCAAATGAAACCGCTTTTGCTGTTGGCAATATCGCGGTTGCCTTCGGCATCGTAATCACCTCCGCGGCCCCCGTAACTGGTTGGCCAGGTTTTCTCCAGGTAATCGGTTGCGTAGGCAGAGGTACTCCAGTTGTGGCCATCGGCACTTACTTCGCCATCTACATAAAAATTATCCAGTAGTACAAAATTTTGAGCCAGGGCATGCTGGTTAGGTGTTATCTTTTCACCGAATAAGCAAAGCGAAGTGTCGCCGTTGCCACCTTTTAAATCGCCCAGTACCTGGTCGTATGTACGGTTCTCCTTAATAATGTAGAACACATATTTTATAGGTGAGGAAGCTCCTACTTTCGTGGGTATCGGGTTACCGGCCCGGCCTTTAGCCTGTGTTTCACCTTCTTTGGTATAAGGGGTATTAGCGTAAGCGACCTTTGTGCAGGTAGCCAACAACTCATCGTCCGGTGTTTGAATCACGCTCAACGTTCCTTTAAAAAGGCTGCCTATGTACTGTACTTCTTCGGGCTTTTCCTGGTCGCCCTGCTGGTATTTCACTTTCTGTTTTTTTGCCAGCGGGTTAGGCCCTTTGGGGTTGGCCATGGATGTAAAACCCTTACCGTTTGCTACTAAAATATTTTTGCCCGAAACCCTTACACAAGTGGGATACCAACCCGTAGGAATAAATCCGATACTTTTACTGTTACCCGGATGGGATACGTCATAAACTGCAAGGCAGTTATTATCGGCATTGGCTATGTAAAGTGTTTTTTCATCCTCGCTTAATGTAATGCTGTTGGTGGTTGAACCGGTTGGGGCATTGGGATATAGTGCAGCATTCAGCGTTTCAACTACTTTATTTTTGGTAAGGTCAATAACAGAAACGGAGTTATCGTTTGAGTTGGCAACATATAAGGTGTTGCCTGCTTTGTTGAGCCATAAATCATTTGGGTTTTCTCCAACGGTAATGGTGTTATCAATCTGTTCGGTAAGGCAGTTAAATACAACTACTTTGCTGCAGCCCCAGCAACTGGCATATAATATTTTTTTATCGGGAGAGAGGAGGCAGGTATAACCTTCCCCACCTAAAGGGATAACTTTTTTTACTGATTTTGTTTTAAGGTCGAATACATACAAACTGTTGTTTTCTTTGGTTACCGCATACAATAATCCCGCCGATTCGTTTACTGACAACCCGGCAACCGAAATTCTTTCGGGCCATGGTTTACCTAACCTGAATGTGTCTGCTACAACCAGGCGATTATCCTTAATATCAAACTTTACAATCCAGTTGTCATTACCGCCCGAAGCATACAAGGTATGTGAGTTATCGCCGAATGCCAGGCCCAACCATGATTTGCCCAATATCCGTGTATCGAGCATGGTAAAATTACGGGCATCTATTAACTGAACAGACTGCGTGCTCTGTCCGTTGTTGGTAACCGCCAGGTATTTTTTATCGGGCGACTGAACGATGTTTAAAGGAAGGTCGCCAAGGGGCAGGCTTTTACCCAGCGGTGTTATACCCCAACCATTGGGAAGATGTATACGCGAACTCTCTATTTGCTGCAGGGTTTGCGCTTTGCACATCGCTATGCATAACAATACGATAACAGTAAATTTTAGCCGTATCATTTTCATATCTGAAGGATTAGATAGGTAAAATACGGAACAATTGGTTAATAAATTGTTAAGCGCAGAATACCGGCCAATATCCATAAAAAACTATTGACCTTAAATAAATACAACCCCGCCTGTTTGCACACCGGCATGTTCTTCTGTATTATTTTTTTAATATTCAATTAAAGAGACGTTGTTATTAAAACGGTCTGTTTGTAAGTAACTAAACCGACTGCTATGAACATGCAAAACAGAAAGTCGTTTTTAAACACCCTGGGTATTGTTAGCGCGGGAGCCCTTTTTACCAGCGGAATGACGGTACCAGCCCCTCAAAGAAATGCAGAACCGGTTAGGACAGAACCTGGAGGAAAATCAACCGCGAAACGTTCCTTACGCGTTGCACACCTTACCGACATACATATTAAACCTGAAAAGATAGCCGAGCACGGTATGAGGTCCGCCCTGCAAACCGTTAGCGAGATGGCTGATAAAGCAGATTTTATTATTAACGGTGGGGATGCTATTATGAACTCGGTAGGGGCTACCAAAAGCCTGGTACAACAACAATGGAGCGCCTACCATAACATTTTTAAGGCCGAAAATACTTTGAAAACCTATAACTGCATTGGCAACCACGACCTGTTTGGCTGGATGCTGCCTTCAGCCGACCACGCCGATGGCAAAAAGTGGGCCATGGATGAATACGGCATGGCTAAGGAATATTATAGTTTCGACCAAAACGGATGGAAGTTTATTGTGCTGGATAGTATTCACCCGCGTAAATCGGTACCCGGTTATTATGGTAAGCTGGATGAGGAACAGTTTTTCTGGTTGAGGGATGAATTACGGAATACCCCGGTGGAGACCCACGTATGTATTGTATCACATATTCCTATACTGGCAATTTGTTGCTTATTTGATAAGGGTATTATGAATTTTAACCAGTTGCAGATTTCGGATAACAACATGCATGCCGATGGAAACCAACTGGCAGAGCTGTTTTATGCCAGTGGAAATGTGCGCGCCTGTTTAAGCGGGCATATACATTTAATTGATTACGTTAATTACCTGGGTACCGAATATTACTGCAATGGCGCAGTAGCCGGCGGCTGGTGGAACGGCAACCACCAACAATTTGCCCCGGCTTATGCGGTAATGAATTTTAATGAAGATGGCACTACCAGCAGGGAGGTGCATTATTATAAATGGAAGGCCTAGCCGACATTAAAAAGAGAACCGGAAAATCAGATAATTAGTTGGAATTACAGGTTCCTGATTACGTCTGTTTTTACTATAACTTAACTAATTTCTTCACCATATTGCGGCCGTTACCGTTTACTTTAAGCAGGTAAAATCCTTCGGCAACATTCATTTGCAATTCCGTTTTCAGGTTTTTGATTTCGGTATGATACACTGCCTTACCGCTGGCATCGTACAGGTCGGCATTACTGCCTAACCAGTCGTTACTTACTTCCAGTTGCCAGTTACCGCTTTGTAGCGGGTTAGGGTAAACTTTAATAAACTCATCCCCTGATATATTATTTATGCCTGTGGGATTTATGTAGCGGCTGCTGCTGGAGGCGCTGCAACCGTTGGCATCTGTTATTTGAACGGAGTAATTACCAGCTTGGGTAACAATATATTCTTCTGTAGTTGCGCTGTTAATAATATTGTTGTTTAAATACCATTGGTAACTACCACCCGATAATGCTATCAGCGTATCGCCATTGCTTCCAAAACTTGCAGATGGCGGCGGATATACTGTAATAATAACCGGTGTTGAAATTGAAGAACAACCATTATTATCAACCGCGGTAACCACATAATTTCCGGTTTGATGGGCATAAATGCAACTGGTATTTTGATTACTGCTCCATGTATAAGTAGTAAATCCCGAATTGGCACAAATATGTGCACTATCCCCCTGGCAGAAATTATTTTTATCGGTTGTAACGTTTAACTGAGTGCCACCCGAGCCACTGTTTACCGTAACGCTGGCGCTGGCGGTGCAACTGGTAACATCGCTTACGGTTACGCTGAACGCACCGCCACTAAGGTTGGTAAGGCCAGCTGTAGTCGCCCCGTTGCTCCAGGCATAGGATGGGCTGGTGGCGTTGCTTACGGTGACTGATGCAGTGCCATTGCTTTGGCTGCAGCTTGCTGGCGTTGAAGTAATATTTAACACCAATCCGTTGCTTGCTGCTACTGTAACATTGGCAATTGATTCGCAGCCGCTGTTATCATGCACTGTAACGCTAAAACTGCCTGAGGAGAGGTTTGAAATTGAAGCAGCCGTACCGCTGTTGCTCCAGTTATAACTATAGGGGGTATTGCCGCCACTTACTGAAACCGTTGCCATTCCGTTGCTGTTTCCACAAGTGGTATTTGTTGAACTGGCAACTAGTGTGGGCCCACCGGCAGAGTTTACTATAGCGTTGGCTGTGGCCGAACAGCCGCCTGTTTCTGAAACCGTTACGGAGTAATTTCCTGCTCCCAGATTGTTATCGGTGGCGCTTATTGTATTTGTAGGAA
>CAISWS010000031.1 GCA_903889265.1 uncultured Bacteroidota bacterium | reverse complement strand
TGGTTTTCTGTCAAAATGACAGCGTTATTTTAACAGCTACACAAGGCAGTGGATATGTATGGAGTAATGGCGCAACATCGCAATCAGTAACAATAAAAAATGCGGGAAATTATTACGTTTCCGTAACAAATCCTGGTGGTTGCTCGGGTGCCTTTAGTTCAAATACTTTATCAGTAACCGTTAACCCTCTCCCAACTATTGCAATTAATCCATCTTCAATTTCTATTCAATCCGGCGCATCTGATACCCTCGTTGCGTCTGGTGCAGGAAGTTACACTTGGAGTAATTCAGCAACAACGTCCTCTATTATTGTTACACCAGTAAACACAACAACATATATCGTTACCGGTACTTTAAACGGATGTTCGGCTTCGGCTGATGTTACTGTTAATGTGGTTTCGGCTGGATGCGTATTTACGATTACCCCACTTACTATATCAGTGGATAGCAATGGTGGTAATCAAACAGTAACGGTAACTGTAAATTCAGGCAATAATTGCTCTTGGTCAGTAAATACTATAGGTAATTGCCTTTGGTTAAGTATCCAAAACGGTAGTGGCGCAGGAACCGGAAGTTTTACTATTGATATTCCGGCAACTACTGATACCACAACGCAAACCTGTCAGTTAAGCGTATTGGGTGCGGGACAAACAATAACAGTGACGCAAACTGGTCGAAAGGGTTCAGGTGCCACATGCGCTAACCCAATATCTACTCCTCAGTTACAAATAAATGGATGTAGCTTGGCAATTAACCCCATGGCTTTTGCGGTATATCAATGGTTTTATAATTCTTTACCTATTGCAAATGCTGTGTCAAATACCTATTACGCAGATGCGGGAGATGGACAGTATTATATCGAAGTAGTTTCTACGGTAAATTCGAATTGTACTGCCCAATCAACACCAATTACTATAAACTGTCCATCAGGCATTGACGAATTGCATAATGTGCAGAACTTAGCTATCGTTCCAAATCCATCGTCTGGTTTATTTACTATCAGTTTCGATGTTAATCAGGGTAAACAAATACAAATCAAAATCTATGATTTAGTAGGTCAGCTTGTTCAGGCAGAGGAGCCGGTAATGGTATCTGGTTCATACACCAAACAAATTAATTTAGGCAATGTTGCCAAAGGAGTTTACATTCTTCAAATACAATCAGGAGACGGTATTTTGAATAGGAAAATTGAGGTTGATTGAAGACTCCTACAAATTTTTACTATAAGCGGAAAAGGCACTAAGAAATAAGTTAGTGCTTTTTCCGCTTTCGAGATAAACCTAATCGCTAATAAAACATTTGACTTGTCAACCACGTACAGAAAACGCTTTGCATATTCAGAATTGGCAGATTGAACTGCTTAGCCCTTGTTGCTAAAAATTTCCTTCAGCAGCGCCGACAGCCGGAGGCCGCCAGCTACCAACTGCTTCTCTATAAGCGCGGTGTTTTTTGATATGTAATCTTCACCAATGGTGCCATCGGTAAAATCATACACCCGGCCCAAGTGTGAGCGGCTGTCATTCATCCAGTTTACAATATCGCCTTTCGATATTGCCGAAATTTGACCAGGCGAAAACGAGGCTGCCATGCCCCCAATTAACAGATGAAAGGTTCCCACCACTACCTAAGATTAAACTCACAAGTCCAAACTGGTTTGTCTGAACAGAATGGGTTTCCTGATATACTATTACCCCTGCCGGGATACTATCATGAACTTCAAATTTGATACTTACTGTTGTGTTGCCAATAACCGCGCCCGATGCGTTTCTTACGACTGCCTGGTAGTTAAGCCCTTGAGGGGCCTGAGCGCTTATAAAAAATATTAAATGGATGAATGCGACAGCGAGAACTAAGGGGAGTTTCTTTTTCATGTTTTAATATTATGAAGGCAGTAATTTATTTTGAAATTTAAGCAGAGACTTTTGTAAACAAGTAAATCACAATATAAGGACATTTCGCATTGTTCATTTCGTTTAATCAATTAAATGGGTAATTAAAATCTACGAACCGCACGAACATAGTTCGAGGGGCCTTTATTAGCGTATCCCTGGCCGCCATTGGGGAAATACTGGACCCACGCCTCAGTGCTATTGGCCTCGGTGGAACTCCAATAGTAGACACTGGCAAAACCGCCAATTACTGCCCGGTTTATGTAAAGCTCATTCAATTCATCCTCGCTGGGTAAATACCAATCGGTATAGCCGCCCAGGGTAAGTGCAGTGCATATACTTGCAGCATAGCTGCCGGAGCCTTGCACCGATATAATTAGGGCAGTGTTGCTTGCCCCGGTACCAATAGCAGTGCCGATAGCGTTTGTAATTAGATAAGTTCCGTTATACCATTTTATACCTGTGCTTTGGTCGCTTGGTGCAGCTATCAGGCCGTGTTGTATACTGGCATTATAGCCCGAGTCACCCGGTTGTAAAATATAGGCAACTATCCCGCCCTGATAACTTTGGCCAATAATTAATGATGCTACCGTAGTGATAAAAGTATCTTGATTGCCATAAGCTGTTCCCACACTATTGGTAGCATAGGCCCGGACATAATAAGTAGTGCTTGCGGTTAGACTTGTTACACTGCTTGTAAATATTCCTGTTCCAGTGCCATCTGTGGTATGGCTACCTGTTATTACAGGACTTGGTAATATGCTCCAACATACTCCATAAGCTGTTACAGTTGCTCCGCCATTACTTGTTACATCGCCGCCGCTTGAAGCAGTAGTTGTTGTTATTGACGTAACTGTTGTGGTTGTAACTATTGGTAAGGTTATTGGTGTAGTAGTGGTAAATTGGTTAGATAGGCTTCATCTTGGTACTATACAGCAAAATTTCATTAACTCCATTACATCCTCTACAGACTTAAATAAATTAATTGCGGTTGGAACATTTAACGCCGATCACGAGTTAAAGTTGACCTCCGCTAAAAAGGATTTGGCAAATCTAAATTCTACGCTTCTTAACGCTCAAATAAGTAGTTTAACTGGGCAATATAAGGGGTAGCCCTGTAGCTCCCGCGCTGAAAATCATAGATTACCTCCCAGGAAAAAACACTTTTGTAGATGTGAGATGGTTCCATTGGCAAGCTAAATAGTCACTTCAGCCGATAGCATTTCCCTTTCCCCCAATCCCAAAGCCATTGCAATTTTTACAAGCCCTACAACGGACTTGACTTTTAACTTCTTTATCAATCTTTTTCTTGCTGCATCAACAGCGGCGTGCGAAACATTTAAAATACCTGCAATTTCCTTAGAAGTACACTCTGCAGCAACAAGGCTCAGCATTTCAACTTCGCGGTTATTTAAAGCGGCCAGCAATTCAGCCGGGGGTATAGCTTCAGTCAGTTTCCGCTCAACCTTCATTAATTTAACGTAGCATTGTAAGGCTCTATCTACCTCAACAAAACTGATGTAGATTAGCTTAGGAATGCCCAACGCATTAAAACTTACAACTGTGGCCGAAGCGCATACCCATGCGTACCTGGCTTTTTTATTGGTTTTAAGATAAAAAACACCGTCGAAACTTTGGCTTTCAGGCTTAAGAAGCCTTGCATTATGCTGAAGTAACTGGTAGCTTACCGGGTGAAGAAGGCCTTCGAGAAAACATCCGTTGTTCGCTTCAACGCCGGTCTTTTCCGCGCCCAGAAAGGATGCTGCCAGGCTATTTGCGAAAAAAAGAGAGTTAAACTCAAAATCATACACTATCAGATTTGTTCTGGCTATTGATTCCGCCTCTGTAAGTTTGGCTGCCAGTCCGTAGTTTGGTTCGGCCGGGTCGCCCCCTTTGGCCCGGATAAAGCAGATGATATTTGAAATTTCCTGGCTCAGCATATGGCATAATCTAACCGACCGGTTATAGCCCGGCCATTGTTGTAAATAATATACAAATTACATTAATAATATAACCCCTGTTATAGCAACAATTATTGTTTATAAGATAAGATGCAGTTGTAGGTTTGTCAAGTTTGCGGGCAACAATGTTTTATCATCTGGCCACAAGCACGGCCACTTAACCCTGGTTTCCAAATAAGTCCTTTAATGGGCCCTTGTTTTCATATCCTTGTAAAACATACCATAAACAGGCGCGCAAATAACATAACATATATATACTTTTGGCGCACGGAATTTTGAGCCGCAATTTGTGGTCGGCTATTTTAAGCGGGATTGTATGCGGCTGAGGGTAAAAGTAAGTTTTCGTTTTTAATATTTGTTTTATAGTTTGCGCTCGGTTTGTAAAATCGTGACACAATTTTACCACCACAGGCGAGTATACAATGTTTAAATCTGATTTGGGAGGACGCTGCATGTAGTGTCTCTATGTCTGCAATTGGTGCGCGTATTTGGAATTATTTTTTTTGAGGGAAGAGTCAATGTGATACAGGCAGTTGCCATTAATTTGAGATCTGATGGAATTTCTATAGCATAATAAAAATAAACACCCATAATAATCCAACAACACCCCTATGAAAAAACAAATTTTTACCCTCGCCCTGATTTTTGCTTTGACTATATGTCAAAAAACTCAGGCTCAAACCTACGGCCCGGCGCTTTTTCTCGAAACCTTCGGACAGGTGCCATCCAGCATCACCACGCAGCCGGCAATTGGCCAATACCGGGACTCTATTACCGGCAGAGGGACTGTCGGTAACGACTTCTGGTTCTGGCCGTTTGCATGCCCCGGCACCACAGGTTACATTACACAGCCAACACCCATTTTAAGAAAATCCACCGCATTAACGCTGCCGCCTGATTCGGTAGGGGTTACTGAATGGAGTTTTGTTGCTTCAACGGTTACCACGGGTACTCCTTATAACGGTGCTAATTTAAACAACCCTAATAATACATGGTGCCTTACCGGTACCACCTGGACCGGCCCAAACCCTTCAAGTTGCTCGGGTACTTTAATGCGCTGGTACCAGGTGTGTGGCGTGTGGGAACTGGGATACTGGCAAAAATATGATTTAATTGAGCCTGTGGCCTGCAGTGGCTGGCATAATGGCATGGATGATGGCGGTTACTGCCTTTCGGCCGACCCTTTTTGGGCGCACGGAGGAGATGGCGCATGGCACTCAGGCCCTGACCATACCGGCAACACCAATGGAATGATGCTGGTAGTTAACGCCGCCCTTGAACCGGGCATGTTTTATAAGCGCGATATTACAGGCCTTTGTTATGGCGCACAGCTCGATTTCAGATCTTTTTATGAGCAACTTGATACCCCAACAGTTTGCGGTGTTAATACTATACCTATAAATATAAGGTACGAAGTTTGGAGCGCTGACCCTGGTAATTCGGAAAGCAACTCTACTGTGGCTGTTGGCGGGCACGCTTGCAATGGTGCAACTTTATTGGCTGATACCAGCACCGGTAACATAGGAACATCTCAAACAGTAAAATGGTACGAAACGGATTTGTTTTTTGCAGTACCTCAAAACCAGGATAGCGCAGTTATTATTCTAAGAAATAACGGGCCAGGCGGATGTGGAAACGATTTGGCTATTGATGATATATCGGTAATGCCGTACACTCCTTTTACTGTTGGATATACTGCAAATACCACTAATTACTGTACAACCGGGCAGGTTACACTTAATCCTTCCATTGTTTCGGGAAGCATCCCCATCAGCGTTCCTTATGTTTTTCAATGGCAGGTTGCCAGCTTAAGCGACTCCACTGTATGGACAAACGTAGGAAGCCCCATCACCAGCTTTAGTAATGCCGCTTTAACGCTGAATATTTCTTCTATCGGCAACCAGATTTACAGGCTTATTTCGGCTGCCAGTACACTCAATTTAAATAACTCAAATTGCTATGTGGCGTCAACCAGTTTTTATGGTAATTCTATTGTAATACCTACCGGGTCAATTACAACCACTTATACTAATGGTGTTTGCGGTACCTCGGCCCATGCTGCTGAAACCGCCTCTTTCACCGTTAATTACCAGGGCAATGTGTTTCCGTGGACCTATACATACCAGATTAACGGAGGTACCTCGGTAAACGTTCAGCTAAGCAGTCCGAATAAAACCAGCACTCAAAATATATCAATTACTGATAGTACAATCATTGTGCTAACGCAAATTTCAATAGCAAATTGTAATGTGCCGGTTAATTCAAGTGTGTTAATTCCGTATTCGTTTAACGATCCTAATGCCGAGAGTGCAATTATCGGGCCTAATCCGGCTTGTATTGGTTCAGCAGCACTTTTTTATGTTGCTGCTATACCTGGCGCCACTACATATAGCTGGACTGCAACAACCGGTGGATGGTCGGTAATATCGGGGCAAGGTAAAGATTCGGCTATATTAATGATAGGAACTTCGCCGATTACGGTTTCAATAACAACCGAAAACGCCTGTGGAACCAGTGTTTATACTTCTTTGCCATTCCAAACAACCAATAACCCGCCTTCGGCGCCAACAGGTATTACAGGGCCAAGCCCTTTATGCCTTTTGAAGGGAACAGGCTCCAGCACTAGCAATGTGCTCTTCCAGGCAGCAACGGTACTGGGTGTTCAAAATTATATCTGGACCTGGGGCAGCGATATATCGCTTGGCACCCAGCAAGCCAATACCGGTCAGTATCTTCAAAATATTGTGTTATCAGTACCTGATACTGCCACCAGGATTTCAGTAGGCGTGCAGGTTCAAAACGACTGTGGTTATAGTTCGGTAACACAGGTAACTTTTACTCCTATTGCCCAACCGTCTCCTCCAAAAATAGGTGGCAGCAGTCTTGTTTGCCTCGGTAACACTGTTAACTTAACCGCAACAGGCGCCTCTAATGCTTCTTATAGCTGGACCGGCCCTTCGCCTTACACTTCAACTTCTCAAAACCCTGTTATTACCAACGCCAGTGCATCAATAGGTGGTAGTTATTGCGTAACACAAACAGTTTCAGGCTGCACCAGTTTGCAGGCATGCGCTACAGTAACTGTTCCCTTAGCTATGACTATGGGAGCATGTTCTTCAACTAACCCGGCTTGCCCAACCGGTACAGGTTCAGTAACCGCCGGCACTATTTCCAACTCAACCGGAAACGTATTTTATAGCTGGAAAAATTCTTCAAATGCTGTTGTGGGCGCCACAGCAAGTGTAAGTAGCCTGCTCGCCGGAACGTACACTTTAACCACCCACGATACCTGTACTACCCTAACCTGCACGCAAACAATTACAGCCCCGGTAGCTATGACCATGGGAGCATGTTCGTCAACCAATGCTGCCTGTCCCGGTGGCACAGGTTCAGTTACTGCAGGTTCCATATCCAATAGCACCGGAAACGTAATATATAGCTGGGCAAATTCTGGTAATACGGTGGTCGGAATAACAGCAAGTGTAGGCAGCCTGCCCGCCGGAACTTATACTTTAACTGTACATGACAACTGTACTACCTTAACCTGCACGCAAACAATTACATCGCCGGTAGCAATGACTATGGGAACTTGTTCGTCAACAAATGCGACCTGTCATAATGGCACAGGTTCAGTAACTGCCGGAACCATATCCAATGCGACAGGAACGGTATTCTATAGTTGGGTAAATTCTTCTAATGCTCTGGCTGGAACAACCGCAAGCATAGGTAGCCTACCTGCCGGAACATATACTCTTACTGTCCATGACAATTGTACAACATTAACCTGCACACAAACTATCAGTCAACCGGCGGCACTTGCCATGGGCACTTGTTCAGAGACTGATGCGACCTGTAACGGCGGCACCGGCTCAGTTACTGCCGGAACTGTTACCAATAATGTAGGTAATGTCAATTACTCATGGGTTAACTCTTTAGGTGCTTCGGTGGGTACTTCTGCCAGTGTCAGCGGCCTGCCTGCGGGAACCTATTCTTTAACTGTTAACGACAATTGCAGTTCACTTACCTGCTCGCAAACCATCAACCAACCGGCGGCCCTTGCCATGGGTACCTGCTCTGAAACCGATGCAACCTGTAATGGCGGCACCGGCTCAGTTACTGCCGGAACTGTTACCAATAATGTAGGTAATGTATCTTACTCATGGGTTAATTCTTTAGGCGCTCCGGTGGGAACTTCTGCCAGCGCCAGCGGCCTGCCTGCGGGTACCTATACTTTAACTGTTAATGACAATTGCAGTTCACTTACCTGTTCGCAAACTATCAACCAACCGGCGGCCCTTGCAATGGGCGCTTGCTCTGAAACTGATGCAACCTGCAACAGTGGCAGCAACGGTTCAGTAGCTGCGGGAACGGTTACCAATAATGTAGGTAACATCAATTACTCATGGCTTA
>CAISWS010000030.1 GCA_903889265.1 uncultured Bacteroidota bacterium | reverse complement strand
TGTCATTCCGGGCAAAGCGAGGAATCTTTGTATTGATTTGAAAACTAAAAAGGCTTTTACAGATTTTATTCCGCAAAAGCCTTTTTACTCTTAGCTCTTCACTTTTAGCTCTTAGCTTACTGATGGCTGCTTATGTAGTCGTTCAATTCTTTGGACGAATTGTCGAATTGGAACGCATCATTCACTTTGAAGTAGTTGCCTTTGTCGGAACAATGGTCGTAAGCAAACTTGGCAAAAGTGAGTTTGGTTTGCTCAAAGGTGAACAACTGCATTATGCCCCTTATTTGTTCCGCCGACATGCAATTTCCTCCATTGATTTGTTTGGCAAGAGTCAACTTTGTATCCTCAAAATCTTTGGCTGCAATGCTTCTTTTTGCACTTTCATAATCATCATGCGGCATAGGCATCTGGCATCCTGTGGGTGCAGGTGGCGCAGCCTGTGCCGGTGGCGGAGGAGTCGTATTGGTAGTGGTGGTGGTAACCGTTGTTTGCTGCACGCCGCCCATGTTCATTCCTACATTGGCTCCGTTTACATTCATAGTTACATTGGCAGGCACGCCCCCATCAGTGGTTGTGGTAGTAGTTGTTGTTTGTTGCACCACGGTAGTTGAAGTAGGTGGCGGGGTAGAGTTGTAATTCACCACATTTTGGTTTTGAACGGGAGCAGGCGCTTGCGGAATAGGAACTACATTCATAAAACGGAGCACATGTTCCCCATCTTTTTTCACAACCACATTATAGGTTTCTTCCGAACCATTATCCTGAAAATAAGCGTTCTTGGTGATAGCCGGAATAAGGGAGTCTTTAAACATAACGGTTACTTTAACAGGGTTGCCTGTTAAACCGGTTACTTTTACATTGGTTTGCGGCGTTGCATTTTGCTGCACTCCGTTTACGATGGCATAAAAAGGCTCGCCTTGCTGGTCGAATATAATCAGGTTATTAGTTTGCGCCTTTATTTGCCATGCAGACAATAAAAGTACAACACCTAAAAGAATTTTGGTTTTCATAGTAAGGGGTGAATGTTAATTAATGTGCGCTTATGTAGTCGTTCAATTCTTTGGAGGAATTGTCGAACTGGAATGCATCATTCACTTTGAAGTAATTGCTTTTATCGGTGCAATGGTCGTAAGCGTATTTTGCATAATCGAGTTTTGTTTGTTCAAATCCGAACAACTTCATAATTCCCCTGATTTGCTCGGCAGACAAGCAGTTTCCGCTGGTAATTTGTTTGGCAAGGGTCATTTTAGTGTCTTCAAAATCTTTGGCTGCAATGCTCTTCTTGGCGCTTTCATAGTTGCCATAAGCCATTGGCATCTGGCAGCCTGTTTGTGCCGGCGGCGCAGCCTGTGCCGGCGGAGGTGCTTGCTGGGTTTGGTCACCGGTTGTAGTAGTGGTGGTGGTAACCGTAGTTTGCTGGGTAGTCATTCCGGTGCCGCCAATGGTTACATTCATCGAAGGCATGGTGGTTGTTTGCTGAGTGGTGGTGGTTCCTGTTTGGCATAGTCCGATTGCAGGGGTTAGCAGACAGGCGAAATACAAGATTCTTTTCATGTTTTGTTTTGTTTTTTAATTGTTAAAATTGCGTCAAAAGTATTTCAGGGGAGTGAAGGCTTTGTGAAGCCAATATTCATTTAATAAATTTTAACATTTAAAAAACGCACAAAAACTGAAAGTAATAATGCAGCAATCTTTTTGGTTTATGTATTAAACACAAAAGTAAAATAAAAAACGCTTCACCAAACAAATAATTACTCGAGCGAGTTTACATAGACACGTATTTTATCTTTATAAGATGCGTCTTTAAAGGTGGAACCAATAATAGGGTAGTTGTTTTGGTCGAAAATATGCGGATAAATTGTTTTAAAAAACTCAAACCTGTTGTCGTCGCTTTTTAAATAGGGCATGAGGGTTTTCACCTGCTCGGCCGAAAAACAATGGGCCACGGCCACTTTTTTAGCCACATTCAGCACTTCATCCATATCGGTTTCATCGCTCACTGTTTTTTTAACGCTTTTAAATTCTTCCTCGGTCATAGCGGCAGGGCATCCTTTAGGTCCGTTATAAGGGGCAGTTGCAGGTGCAGGGGTTCCGGCAGTAGTTGCAGCGGATTTGGCTTTGGTTTTCGTTTGAGCAGAACAAATGGTGAAAAATGAAAAACTAAGCGTGCAGAAAGTAAGGTATACAAGTGTCTTTTTCATCGCGGGTTTTATTTTGCGGCGAAATTAGAATAAGCTATTACAGCTATAAGCTATAAACATCAGGGCATGTGCGAAATAACCTAACCTTAACAAGGTATGGGGCATTGCTAAAGATAAGCTAATATTTGGTAAACCTCCAGGTAATATAAGTAGCTTTTAAATAGAACCTTTGGTATTTTAAAAATATTACTTTTGCAACATAAATTAAACAACATGAAAAAAACGACTCTACTTTTAGCCTCTTGCCTTATGGGCGTGGCAGCTTTAAATGCCCAGATTACCGCCTCAACGAGTGATTTCCCCGCTGTTGGAGATAAGTTTGTGGTGGTGAACGATTCTAATGCAGCGGTTGTGCCTACCCCTTCAGGCCCCGGTGTTACATGGAATTATAGTTCACTTACATCATCCACAATCGATACTATTAAATGCGTTTCCCCATCATCCACCACTTTTGCAGGGTTTTATCCTGCTGCCAATGTAGCCCTGGAATACAGCATTGGGAACCTGCTCGACGCTTATGTAAACAATGCCAGCAGCGAATTGCAACTTTACGGCGAGGTGGAAAATATTAATGCTCATCCGTATCCTGTAGTATACAGGCCCAGTTCGCAGGAACTATATAAGTTTACCTTAACCTATTTAGAAGGTTGGTCAGGTAACTATGCATACAGGATACAGATACCTGTTAACGATTCTATTTTCGATTCATTACGAATTCAATCCCTTGTTGGTTATAATGATACCGTGGATTCCTATGGCGTTTGCACCACCCCTTACGGCACTAAAAATGTATTGCGTCACCGCAATATTACCCATACGCTCGACAGCACCTTTGTGCGTGATACTGTTACCGGAAAATGGGTTTATGTACCGCACAGCCGAACCCTGAATGGCGATACAACCTATAGCTGGATTGCTGACAGCCTGGGCTACCCGATGCTTACCATGAATATGAAAAACGGAGCTGTAAAAGTAGCCAGCTGGTTGAAAAATACCAGTGTTACTGGTATTGAACAAATAACCTACAACGCTGGCTCGTTGGTTTATCCTAACCCTGCCAACACGGTGCTGAATATTAAATTGGCTTCTGCTGAAAATGGCTCTGTGGTTATTATGGATATTACAGGCAGACAAATTTCTACTACGGATTTCTCCAATAAATTGGCGAATATTAATACTTCCGCTTTAGCTAACGGATTATATTTCTACCGTATTTCCGATAAAACAGGCAACTTTATTGATGCCGGAAAATTTACGGTGGTAAAATAGCCGGAGCCCGACTGGCAATTATCCGAATTCTTTTCTCAAAAGCAAAAACCCTGACGTTTACAGTCAGGGTTTTTTATTTAACCACTAAACACACAAAGCCTAATTCAATGCCGCAATTGCTGATTAAATACAATACTGGCTGAACCTTTTGCCATAAGATTTTTCGGGCTGGTTTTTATACGCCCGAATACAACAGTTATTACTGCTACAATTATGGCGCAAACTATTTTCCGGTAAAAGGAGTCCATATATGTGTAAGGGTTCAGAATTAATAACCGAAACAAAGTAACATAGTAATTTTTGAAGATAGAAGCTACACTTATCGTATGGCGGGTTTCACTTATTATATGGTAGGTTTTAAGCAATGAATGGTAAAACCGGCATAAATAAGTCCCCCTGTCATTTATCGTCAGGGGGACTTTTAAGTTAACCAATAAACCAAACACACTAATTCAGGGCTTCCAAAGCTGCTTTAAATGCTGCGGTTGTTGTTGCGGTCAGTGAGAAACTAATTGTTTGACTGGATGTAATAGTTAAAGGTATTATAGCACTATACAATGTACCGTTTTTAACCCCCAAAGCCACAGCAGTACATTGCAGCCCCACGGGAACACAGTTTGTAAAATTGAAATTATTGCCGAACCCTGTGTGACATGCATCTGTAGTGTTTATCCCTTTAAAAACCAAATAAACATTGGTGCCATAATCGGTAGCGTTATCGGTTTCCTGCAACACTAAAGTGCCCTGTGTGTAGGCCGAAAAATAGGAAGGGTCGTCACTATTACACCAGGTGCCGGCGGTGGGAGGGGTAGTTAATGTATAAAGCGTGGTCAGATAGCCGGAAGCGTTTGCCACAATGGATGCATTAAGGTTAGCAAGAGCCCATCCTGCCGTATCCCTGTAATAAACATTCATTGCGCTATCCGGAGCAGATAATGTGTCCAGGGGTTGTGTAACAGTTATAGCATTTGCAAGCGTAAGGGCATTGCCTCCTGAAGTTGGTTTTATATAAAATTCCCCGCCCGATTTTAATGGTGCCCCGGTAGTAGTGGTTGCAGCAATATTAGAGAGAAGCATATCGCTTTTTTTGTAGATATCTTTAAATGTAATGGTAACCGGACCGGTAACTACCTGCAAGGAACTGTTAAGAAATGCATTAGGCGGTATGGTTACCACGGTTCCCTGTGGAGACCTAAAGCTTCCTCCGGATGAGCCGGTAATGGTATAAGTTTGGGCGGCAACTCCATTTTTAGCAAAGAAATCTGACATAGAAGTGTAGCCTTCCCCGGTAGGGGTTGTTGTAGTTGTGGTAGTGGGGGTTGGTGTTGGCGAATCTTTTTTGCAACTGAATGCAACTGTTATAACAGCAACAGTGGCTGCCACTGTTAGTTTCCTGAAAAATGTATTCATACTTTTGAATTTAGGGGCGATTAATAAACTTATAGATTACCTGTTTATTACACCCTAACGGAGAGAATAGGGGAAAGGTTGGGTAAAAGAGAAAATTAAACTAAAATTACCAACTGAATTTCAGATAAAATGAAGAAATGACCTGATTGATTTGTAACCTATAAAAAAATAATCCGTTAAGGTAGAAACGTTAATGTGAAGCAAGTCCCGTAAGGCTTAAAAAATTGCCCTGTAAGGCATTTGAACGCTAATTATAATAAATCCCGGTCCTGTAAGACCGGGATTTATTATTTTTCTACCACCAATTTCTGTGTCGATATATAATGTTGGTTGTTATCGAACGCCCTTAAAAAGTAAATACCTTGTGATAGTCCTTCCATACTAAGGCTGTATTGGGTTCCGCTGCATTCAATCCATTTCAGTTTGCGGCCCGTTAGGTCATCTACTTCAAGGTAATGCTTTTCATGAGTGTTGAAAAGAACCGTAGTAGTTGTGGTAAATGGATTCGGGAAACAGATAAAATGCTGCGTATTTGCCGCTAATGCAGCAACTCCTGTATGAATAGCGGTGTCTATTGTATTTAATGTGGTATTAGTTTGTATTTCAGGGTTGGCATCAAAATAAATGCCTGCTTTATTGGTTATGCGTGTGCCGTTGGGAAGATTGGGGTTAGGCATAATGCTGTACATAACATTTCCTTTGCTGCCAATTTGGTTGCCTGTAGAATCGGGTAGGTAAATGCTTGAAAAAATAAACTCTACTATGTTATTGCCAATTATTCTGGTGGTTAATGGGAAACTGCTCGATTTAACAGATAGTGTTGTAATATCTACGTAAGGGCTCAGGGTATCATATATAATAACATTGGTAGCTGTTGCATTGCCTGTATTTTGGAACTCGATGGTATAATCAAGTTTTTGGGCTGAATTGATGTTCCCTTCCGGGTATACCGATTTATTATTAGGGTCGTAAGGCAAGCCCACACAATTGCGGGGATATTTTTTTACCCAATAGGTCACCAGGTTGTTCGATGGAGCTGTATCGCCTGAAACAGGAGTAAGGTACATGGTTACATAATTACTGTCGCCGGTGGCAATGGCAAGTGAATCTTTTACAATACCTGTAACAGATACACATTGGTTTTGGTTAAAGGATACACTCAGGTTTGAAAAATTCCATTTCATGGTGTCTCCGCTGATGCTGGGGGCGCTGGGTGCAACCCAGCTTGTTACTTTAATGTTGGTATCAATAATAAGGTTTAAGGTTCCACTAGTAAGTGCACAATAATTATTGAAGATGCAAGCTGATATGGTAGCAGTGCTTGAATTGGTTAATGGGGTATCGATGCATAGGCTGAGGTTGCCTGCCAGGTCAAATGAAGTTCCCGGGCATGAAAAGCCCATTACCACCGTATCTGCAGGGGCTGTTACTGTTATGCGGTGCGATGATGGGCAAATAACTTTATACCCGCTATTGTACGTACTGTCAAATACCACTGTATAAGTTCCTTTTGGCACACAGAACCAATAAAGTGAATTTTCATCACTTATGTTAGATAAAGTATCGGTTGGTGTTATCAGCTCCATTTTCACGTTGGTATACATTGGTGAGCCGTTGTAATCGCAATTATTCCAGTAGTCATAGTAGGTATAGCCGAAAATAACTTTCATGGCATTGTTTATTTCACGTATGTCGTTACTAATCGGGTCAGGCATTACCAGGTTCCAGTGTTTATCGAAAGCTATTCCTTCTGGAAAATCGACTTCAGCCAGGAAAGCCGGGCCTCCGCCCCCGTAATATCCTCCCAGGTTATGCGCTCCGATAATCGTATTCACAATTCCCGAGGATTTTACCACTTCATCCACTTCACTCTGGCCAACAGATAACCAGATATTCCCTGCACTGTCAACTGCAAGCCCGCCGAGTGAT